>JBDKHK010000159.1:0-8225 GCA_039797705.1 Bacteroidota bacterium | reverse complement strand
CTATGTCACCTCATCGAATACCATTGCCGGTTCTGCAGCCACGGGTAGTGGTTTAGGAATACGGTGTTTTGATTATGTATTAGGTGTCAGCAAAGCGTATAGTACACGCGTTGGTAACGGAGTTTTTCCAACGGAATTACTCGACCAAGACGGCGATAATCTCAGAGAGCGCGGTAACGAATACGGCAGTGTCACCAAACGCCCACGTCGTTGTGGATGGTTAGATACGGTTTTATTGAGCCGCGCAATCCAATTGAATAGCGTCTCCGGTTTATGTCTAACCAAATTGGATGTGCTAGATACACTAGCAACTATTAAAATTTGTACTTCCTATAGATTAGGCACGCAAGTATTAACCGACTTACCTTTAAATCCAGAAGATCTCAGCCAATGTATTCCGATGTACGAAGAACTCCCTGGATGGCAAACACTGACAACACCAATTAAAGAATTTTCCAAACTACCAAAAAATGCGCAAGCTTATTTACGTCGTATTGAAGAATTGGTTGGCGTACCGATAGTGATTATTTCTACCGGCGCCGATAGGGATGAAACCATCGTTTTGGAGAAGATTGTTTAAATTTTTTAATTCAAAAAAAATTTATTAATCATTTAATCTCATACAAATAAAAGTTATTACTAAAATTTTTAGGAATCCCCATGGAAGGCAAACTAAATATTCTTATATGCTATGGTTTCATTGGGCTCATCATTGCTTTGTGGCCAATTTTAGTAAAAGAAAGAATTAACTCAGCAAACTTCCAATCCGAAACCTCTATTCAATCCTCTGGGTGGATATGGAGATTAACATGCTTCTTAATTGCTTTTCTTGGTGCATTTTTTATCGCTGGCGAAACTATTCCTAGCTTAGTTTTAAGTTTCGCGCTAATAGTTTTAATGTTAGCTTTAAGCAGTGAAAAATTTGATATAGCTATCCTATTTTCCACCTTTCTAGCCTTATGTGTGTCAACAACCTTGCTATGGTGGCATAGACATGGACATACGTTAAACATTAATGGTTTTTCGACGGCTGCTATTTGTTTTTTTACATTTCTTTTTACTCAGCTATATAAGATTAACCCTAATCCATCTATAAAAATAACCCGTATCGTTAAGTGGCTAATCGTTTATATGCTATTTGCGGCCCTGCTAAGCTTTTCCACGGGAATATTTTCCAATGAAGAATTAATTAAAACGCTCTGGCATCATTGGAGTGCTTATATTGGTCCCGCAGAATTGCTATTATCTGGGGCAGTTATATTTCATGATTTCCCAGCCCAATATGGTCTTGGCCCTACTTTTCTAATTGCTAATGCGTGTGGTCAGGATTGTTGGCAAGGGATGTATTATATAACTAGCCTTACCACATGGTTATTTTCATTATGTATTGCAAGCTTGGCATTTGCCTTAACACCTAATCGCTGGCCTGAGCGTCTTATTACGCTATTCCTTTGCTTAGCAACCTGTTTTTTTTGGACTGCTTTTCCACCCCTAGCTGGTTCCCCATTGGAAACACCCTCGGTCAGTGGCCTTCGTTTTCTTCCCGTTATTTTTCTAGTTACTTATTTGTTTTTTGTCACTCCTATTGAGCATTCAAAAATAAAAAGCATCATTGCCCATAGTTTTTGGGTGTTTGGAATACTTTGGTCACCAGAATCAGCATTTTATGTTACGTGTGTTTGGTGGCCTTATTATATTTTTGTCCGACGCACACAAGGAAATATCACTACTCGTTTCAAAGGCTTTCTCAAAGCTACAATTCGATTACTTTTGATTGCTGTTAGTTTGACGGTTATATTTAATATCATATTTCGCATTATTTATGGTAAAGGCCCCACACTCTATGCTTTCCTTGCCTATGCACTTAACCCCCCAGGTACTTTGCCAGTTACCTGGCATGGCGGGATACTATATTTTCTTTTAGTAACAAGTATTGGGATAATCAGCTTATTTCATCTGTGGCACAAATCGGGTGATACGTTTGAATTTCGCTCAGGATTTTTAATCATACTTTTATGCTATAGTGTTTTTTCTTATTTTCTAGGTCGAAGTCACGATAATACTTTTCTAAATATTTCACCTTTTATTCTATTAGTCTTACTCTATGTAGTCTCTATCACACATAAAAAATACTTACATAGAATCGGTGTTATTTGTTTAATGGCATTCCTTGGCTGGCTTCCAGCTTTTGGTTGGGCGGCATGGCAGGATAATCTCAGCAAGGGTAGAATATTTTCCTTTAATCCAAAATTACTTCGCGATTATTTAGCTTTTTCCAATCCTTTAACCCCCTCTGAGACATCTGTTTATAATACAAATCTTAACCTAAGTTCTAGTTTTACAAAAGAAGCCTGGACTGCCATTAATTCTCTTCAGCATTATAAAGAACCTATTACAGTTCTTAATTCTACTTTTAGCTTGATGAGCTCAAACGTTTGGAGCGCCATTCATGGTCCAGCCAATTATTTTTTCATTCCCGCTAAGCATAGGCGAGAATTTTTACAAGCTACTGCAAAAACACTTCATCGTTCTGGCTGGCTTATCGTTGAGAAAAATTCTCCAGCTGAGATGTTTTTAGGAGATTTTGATTTTGCTTATCAACGCACAAATTATGTTGATTTTAAAAACTATTATGCAATTCGTTTTATTCCAAAGAAAATCTTATAGTATAAAAATTTAGCAAAAAAATTTTGTACTTATTATTTTTCAATTTTTTAAAGGATTAAATTTAATTTTATGACCATCAAAGTAAAATCTTATGGAAGCCAAGAGCAATTAAAACCCATCCCAGTAAATTCTCCTGCTGACAACCCTATTCTGTTCTATATCCGTTGCTTATTTGATTTGCAGCTCAAAACTATTACCGATTTTCTACAACCTAAATTAGCGAAAATCTCTAATACAGTTCTTGATATTGGTGCCGGAAATTCACCTTGGAAAAGCTTTTTAGGCAAGGATGTTAGCTATGTAGGCTTGGATACGGAATCCGCTAAGGATTTCAATATGAAAAATAATAAAGAAATTATTTATTATTCGGGAGGGGTTTTTCCATTTCCTGAGAATAAATTCAGTCATGCACTATGTATCGAAGTTTTAGAACATATTTTTGATACAGAAAATTTTTTAAGCGAAATATTTAGATGTTTAGAGCCTAATGGTCAACTTATATTAACAGTACCTTGGTCAGCTCGTAGACATCATCTACCCTATGATTACTTTCGTTTTACGCCAGAAGCTCTCGAGCAACTTTTTACAAAAAAAGGCTTTACTGATATTAGTATAGAAACCAGAGGGAATGATTTTGCAGTACTTTTTAACAAAACCCTATGTTTAATTCAGAGTATGTTTTTACCAAAAAAGAAAATACTAACGTTTTTAACACTTCCTATTGGATTAATACTTCTTCCTAATTTATTATTAGTTTTTATTCTGGCTCATCTATCGATGAAATTGAAAATTAAATCTCATTTTGATCCCCTAGGATTTTCACTAACTGCTACGAAACCGATAAATGTTTCAACCTCACTCAATAGATAAGAGATTTTTTATGTCAGTTGATCGTTCTTGTCCGATTTGTAAAGCTTCCAGTAAAGATGCTGCGCTTTTCCAAAAAGAAAATATTGATGAAAATCGAATTTCTGGATTTAGTTATGCATCTCGTAAAGAGCCAGAATTTATGTGCCATCGTTTGCTTCGCTGCAAAATATGTGATCTTGTTTATGTCAGTAATCCGCCTGAAGAGCATCATCTGGCTAATGCCTACCATGTTTCAGAATATGATAGCTCAGAAGAAGCCGATGACGCCGCATTAGCTTATATCAAAACTATTCAGCCCATCCTAGACAATTTAAAAGTTAAAAAGAAAGCCCTTGAAATAGGTTCTGGAACAGGCGTATTTCTTGAATTATTAAAAGATAATGGTTTTGTAGAATTAATTGGCATAGAACCCTCTTCTGCAGCAATTGAAGCTGCACCTACGCATCGCCATGCTTGGTTACGAAAAGAGATTTTTAAAGAACAAAATTTTGATCCCGCTTCGTTTGATCTCATTTGTTGCTTTATGACGATGGAACATGTATACGACCCATTGATAATCGCCCGAGCAGCGCAGCGATTATTAAAACCAAATGGAGCTTTTGTTACAGTAACTCACGATTATAACAGTTTAATAAACCGCATTCTCGGTAAAAAGTCTCCAATAATCGATATTGAACATATGCAATTATTTTCAAAAAAAAGTATCTGTGAGCTTTTTCAGCGATCTGATTATAATAATATTTATTCAAAACCATTTATCAACCAATATTCTTTTAGTTATTGGTTACGTCTCGCGCCTTTGCCTTCAGGAATGAAAAAGCAATTAAAATGGCTAAGCTGTTTAATGGGCATTGATAAGATTAAAATTGGATTCAATGTGGGTAATCGAATAACAGCAGGATATAAACTATAAAAAATAAACGATGTTAAACTTCTAGTTTTGCAGTAATAGATAAATCACTCAAAATGGATTCTACTAAATTTTCAGCATTTAATCCAAAAGAACTGCGCAGATAGGTTTGATCGCCGACTACATGCATGACTTTTTCATCTAAAGCATAAGCGTAGATATAGGGACAATCTGGACCCAAGCTTGCAGCTAAACTGGAAACCAGACTATTCATTCCACCGTACTGCATATGCTCTTCAATAAGAAAAATATGCCTACTATGTCGAAGTAAATCCAAACAATTGTTGCTTGGAAAGGGTTTTAGTAAAGGTATAGAAAAGACACCTACATTCAAATTATAATTCTCTTTTAGAAGAAGTTTTGTTTTTATAGCCTCAGATAGCACCGTTCCGTGACAAATAATATTAATATCCGAAAATAGCTCACTTTTGAAACTCGCTTCAATATCAAAATAATCAGAGTGAATGAGTGGTTCGCCACCTTTAGATAATCTAAGATAACTTGGACCAGAATTTTTTTTTATATAGCCCATGCAAGTTTCTAACTCAAAATTATCCGCGGGGCTTAATACTTTCATTTTAGGCATAGGCAACATAACCGCCAGATCTTCTACACCCAAATGAGTATAGCCATTTAATCCATAGGCTAAACCTGCGCCAACAATAGTAACAACCACGTTCGCATTATGATAACAAACATCATTTCTAATTTGCTCGAGACAACGAATTGTTCCAAAATTAACAATACTATAAACGAAAACTCTTTTACCCATTAATGATAAGCCAGCTGCTATTCCTATCATATTTTGTTCAGCTATACCCACATTAATAAATCTTTTAGGAAATGCTTGCGCAAAAGGTTCTAGTACTGAAAAACCAAGATCTGCTGTTAATAGATAAATACTTTCATCTTCTTTTGCCCATGCACATAAAAGCTGGATAAATCGATTTCTCATAGCAACAGTTCTTTTTGTGCTTGCTTATATTGCGTGTCATTGGGCGATCGATAATGCCAAAGCAGATTATTTTCCATGAAACTAACCCCTTTACCCTTAATGGTATGGGCAATGATTACTTTAGGTAAACTGGATTGATAGGCAAAAGCTTGGTCCAAATCAGCATAATTATGCCCATCAACCTCTAAAACTTTCCAGTTAAACGATCGCCATTTGTTAGCAAAAGGTTCTAAATTTAATACTTCGTTAATCAGACCAAAGCTTTGAATTTTATTGTAATCGATGATAACTGTTAAATTTTTCAAATAATGGTGTGGTGCAAATAAGACTGCTTCCCAAATAGACCCTTCGTCACATTCGCCATCACTTAAAATAATATAAACCTTTTTTTTACTTGCCAAAGCAATTCCACAACCCACTGATAATCCATGACCTAACGCCCCTGTCGATAACTCAACTCCTGGAACGTTAGCGCTAATATGCCCCGCAAGCCGACCACCATTTTTGCAATAATCTGTCAATTCTAGAATAGGAATAAAATCATAATAAGCCAAAGTCGAATAAAGTGCAGCGGCAGCATGACCTTTGCTCATTATAAGAAAATCTCGGTCAGGTTTCTTAGGAAATTTTGCGTCAACGTCCAAAATCTTTGCATATAAAATATTTAAAATATCAACTACTGAAAAACAGCTCCCGATATGAGAAGCTCTTGTAGTATAAATCATATCTAAAATAGATTGCCTAATAGATTTAGATCGTTGAATAAGTTCATTCATAAAAAAATTTATAAATTATATTACTACTTCGTTTAAATACGATTGATGACGAAACCAATCAATTGTCATATTCAATGCTTTGTTAAAATTTATATGTGGTTCCAAATTTAAATGTTCCTTAGCCAAATTAATATTTGGAATGTAATTATCATCCGCAATACTAGATTTTTTATTGTTATCTATTTTTACTTCAACATAGGGTTCTATACTTTTAGCTATTAAATTAGCAATTTCACATATCGAATATTTTTCATCAGAACCAACGTTATAAGCGGTTAAGTTTTTACCTTGAAAGAGGATCGTCCATAACCAAATACATAAATCAGCAATATATAAGTAAGAGCGAATAGCATGCCCATTGCCTTTTATTTGAATGGGTTCATTGTTTAAACGATTCTGAATAAAATTCCCAATAGCAAAATGTAAATCTAAAGGCAAGTAAGGTCCAAAAAATGCAAAGCAACGCGCAATTTTAATTTCAAATTCATGCTCTCTACCATACAATTTGCACATATATTCAGCAATAAATTTGCCTATTGAATAAGAAGGCATTAATCCAGATGAATCTAATAAAGACAAATTATTTTCATCGATTAAATCAACTTCTGGCTGTCTTCCATACATAGCACCAGAACTTACAAAAAGAAATTTTTTTACTCGACAATGCTTGGCAAATTCTAAAGTATACTTAGTACCTTGAATAATAGTCTCCAACATCTTCCATGAAGAAACCTTTGCATAATTACTATCCGTTGCTGCGTGTATAATATGAGAAAAATTTCCTTGTGGATATTTAAAATTTAATATATTACCTTCATAAAATTTTAATGATCTATCATTTGCCAAATGAGGACATTTTTTTAAGAAATTAGCTATGTCTCTTGTCAAAACTACCGCTTCAGAATTTAATTTTAATTTTCTGTTTGACCAAACGAAACTTTCTAAAATCCAAGTCCCTAAAAATCCTGTTCCACCAGTTATGAAAATGCGCTTATTTCTTAGCTCATTCCAGATCGACACTGTTTGTGAAAGTATATAATCTAAATCGATGCTTAAAAAATTATTGGACATAATTAACAATAGGATTAAGTGATAGCTTTTTCATCATGCATACTATTATTTTTTTGAACTATATCAAAATTGATTCGCTCTTCCTCAACAACTAAGGGACGTTTCATTATTTTGGTATGTATCGATCCTATATATTCCCCTAATATACCAATAAAAAATAATTGCACAGAGAAAAAAAAGAATAAACCACACAAAATAGGAGCTATCCCCATACTAAATGATCGCCAAAAAAATAATTTTGCCAGTAAAAAAAATATTGCTAGAAAAAAGCTTAAAATTGATAGAAAAAATCCGCCAATGGTTGCTAAACGAATAGGCAATTTTGAATAATTAGTAATACCCAGCATTGCAGTATCATATAAAGTATAAAAATTATTTTTAGTTTTACCGTGTTTTCTAATTGGTTGCGTATAAGAAATTTCCTTGCGCTCAAAGCCAATATCAGAGATAAATCCTCTAAAATAAGGATAAGGATCATCGATTTTTTTTAATACATTCAGAAAATCTCGATCATATAAACCAAAGCCTGTAAAATTTTTAACTAAATCAACTTCTGCAATCGCTGTAACAAATTTGTAATACAAACTTCGAATTGCAAACATAATTCTTGATTCTTCGCTTTTATCTTTTATACCAATAACTATTTTATATCCTGATTCCCAAGCCAAAATAAAATCATAGATCATTTGTGGCGGATCTTGTAGATCGGCTGCAATTAAAATAGAGGCATCGCCATTGGACTGCAATAGTCCATAGTAAGGCGATCGTATATGGCCAAAGTTACGGGCATTAATTATTATTTTTATATTATTATCCCTGAGAGCCATTTTCTTTAATATGTTTACAGTTTTATCTTTAGAATTATTATCAA
The DNA here is from genome assembly GCA_039797705.1 of Bacteroidota bacterium. Taxonomy (GTDB): domain Bacteria; phylum Bacteroidota; class Bacteroidia; order Chitinophagales; family JADIYW01; genus JADJSS01. The sequence goes on along the minus strand of JBDKHK010000159.1, from coordinate 105 downwards.
TAAATATGCACTCGTACTGATAATGAGTAAGTTTTGCAAAAATATCTTTTATTTTCTCATATAATTCGAAGATATTATCTTCTTCATTATAGCAAGGTATTACAA
>JBDKHK010000158.1:0-3353 GCA_039797705.1 Bacteroidota bacterium | reverse complement strand
GTATCGAAGCCACAAATTTTATCAAAGCCCATTATCCCCAAATAAAAATCATCATGCTTACCGTTTTTGATAATGATGAAAATATTTTTAACGCCATAAAAGCAGGTGCCGACGGTTATTTACTCAAAGAAGTCAACCCAAAAGATTTGCATCAAGGTATTCTAGAAACACTAAACGGAGGCGCCACCATGACACCTTCAATAGCCTTGAAAACCTTAAAATTATTCAGAAATCCCATTGCCTTTGACACAAAAATAAACCAAGAAGAAATTTCGCTCACGCCTAGAGAAATTGAGGTTTTAGAACAACTTTCGAAAGGTTTAAAGTACGATTCCATTGCTGAAAATTTATTTTTATCTAAAGGAACCATACGAAAACACGTGGAAAACATTTACTCAAAACTTCAGGTTCACAATAAATTGGAAGCCATACAGAAAGCCAAAATAAACAACTTAATATAATGCCACTTTCTAAAAAAGCAATTCGGCTTATCATCATCGTAAGTATTATTTTACTTCTTTTAAATGTATATCTTTTATATTTTGCTTAATTTTATATTTTTATAAAAAATAATAAAATGCGAAATCGAATAGTAGTAGGAATAGGAATGATAGTTGCAATTGTGCTACTATTCAAATTTTGTACCCTCAAGAAGAACGAGAATTCTAGTTTAGAAAACAATACGGCACTCATTCAACAGCAAATAGTCAATGTAGGAAAATTGGTTGTAACCGAAGGTCATTTTGCCGAAGTGCTTACCTACAAAGACCAAGACACCTATTTTGGCGGCATGGTTTCGTTTGATAAAAAAGCCTTGATTGTTGTAAATGCAGATGTTACAGTGGCCTACGATTTGCATCAAATAAAATACGATATTGATGAAAAAAACAAAATAATTACTATTCTTAACATTCCAAAAGAAGAAATCAAAATTTCACCCGACATTCAGTTTTACGATGTCAATCAAAGCAAACTAAATCCGTTTACGGGCGATGATTACAACAATATAAACAAACAAGCGAAAGCTAGTTTAACTAAGAAAATTGAAAAATCAACCTTAAAATCAAATGCTCAAAACCGATTAATTTCCGAATTGTCTAAAATGCTAATTCTTACCAATTCGATGGGATGGAAATTGCAGTACGAAGGCAACATTATTGGAAAAGAAAGCGATTTTTCAAGTAAAATAAAGTCGTAAATTTACTCCACAAAAAAACTCAAAAATACGTAGAAATACGTATTTTTTTGCTTTTATAAATAACCCAACTTTGCTCAATAACTTTCTAATACAAATAAAAATGAATACAAAAAAGACATTTTCAGCTTGGATACTAGGTGTCCTTCTATTCGCATTTAGCTTTAATGCTTCTGCAAACAATGTTCAAATTACAGGAACTTCTGTTTCGGGCAGCAACATTACGTTCAATATTGCTTGGGATAACAGCTGGAACGCTAGCGTAGCTCCAGCCAATTGGGATGCCGTTTGGGTATTTGTGAAATACCAAGACTGTAATACAAAACTATGGTCGCACGTCAACCTCAATGCAGCAGGACATTCAGCAGGATCGCCACTTCAAGTCGATACTGTTACCGATAATAAAGGTGTTTTTGTTCGTCGTAGTGCTGTAGGTGGAGGTAATATTGCAGCTACATCTATTACATTAAGTATGAATTTACCTGCTGGAACCTATAATTTTAAAGTTTTCGGTATCGAGATGGTTAACATTCCTCAAGGTGATTTTCAATTAGGAGATGGTGTGTCTTCGTATACTTATAATAGTATTTCTATCGATTCAAATGCGCAAACCAATGGATTAACACAGGCTCAGTTAGGGACTTATTCTACAGCGGTACCCTCTACATTTCCAATGGGATACAATGCGTTTTATGCAATGAAATATGAAATATCTCAAGAACAATATGCCGATTTTTTAAACACATTAACATTTACCCAACAAAAAAATAGAGTGGTAAATGATCCTATTAGTGTTGCCGGTACTTATGCAATGTTCACAGGATTTCAATACAGAAATGGATTGTCTATCGTTACGCCAGGAAGTAATGGAGCTATTCCAGCTGTTTTTGGTTGTAATGCTACTGCAGGAGCACCAAATTCGACAAATGATGGACAAAATATAGCGATGAATAATATCGGTTATTTAGATTTGTCAGCCTATTTAGATTGGGCTGCATTACGTCCTATGACTGAAATGGAATTTGAAAAAATTTGTCGTGGACCTGAAGCTAGAATTGCTGGTGAATATCCTTGGGGGAGTACCGATATTACAGCAAATAATAGTTCAACATTAAACAATGCATTTTTGGCATCAGAGACATCAAGTGCAGTGGTAAACAATGGTATGTGTGTGTATGGTTTAGGTTCGGCATCTACAATATATGGTCCTTTGCGTGTTGGGGCTTTAGCAACTGGGGCATCAGGAAGATTGTCTGCAGGTGCTGCTTATTATGGTGTTATGGATATGGGTGGTAATGTATGGGAAAGAGCAATCGGGACATACTATGCGGGAGCTTCATTTGATGGTACTTTAGGTGATGGAGAATTAACTCCAACTGGTTTTTCTAACCCAGCAACTTGGCCAAATACAGATTCAAGTGAAGTTGGATATAAAGGTGCTGACTATGTGAGTCCAGCTGTTTATATAAGAACATCAGATAGATATTCTGTAATAAATCATGGTTCAGGAAGATCTTATAATAGTGGTGGTAGAGGTGTAAGATAACATCTTTTTAGATTTTAGTTTCTCACAATGTATTGTGTGAAAAACGAAACAAAATAATTAATTTAAATCTAATTAGATGAAATCAACAATAAATAAATTTTACCCGTTGATCTTATTTCTGTTAGCTCACTTATCCCTTCATGCGCAATATTCTGGTGGGAATTCCGATGGGAATTCACAACACACCTTAATAAATAATGTATGTGCTACACCGGCTAGTTTTTATGCCTACATTGGTGGAAGTGGTGACGGAAATAGTGTTCAAACAATTATAAGTTCAGTCTGCGGAACACCACCAGGAGGTTATGCTTACCTAGGAGGAAGTGGCGACGGGAATAGTGCAAACACTATAAATAATACCACTTGCGGATTGCCGCCAGGAGCTTATGCATATACTGGAGGTAGTGGCGACGGACAAGGATTACAGACAACAATGACTCAAATTTGTCCATATCCACCTCATTTTTATGCTTATTTCGGAGGAAATGGAGACGGAAGTGCGTTGGAGAAAAACAGAAATTGCGCTATTGTTATGCCAGTAGCTGATTTTACTGGTGTGCCTACAGAAATATGTGTTAATCAAAATGTAACGTTTACCGATGCTTCTACTAA
>JBDKHK010000157.1:0-2858 GCA_039797705.1 Bacteroidota bacterium | reverse complement strand
CTTAATTTTACAAAAAAAAATGTTTACAATTAAAATTAATTTAGATTTTACAAATATAGAATAATAAGAATGAAAGTAGCATTGATAACTGGAGTGACGGGGCAAGATGGAGCTTATTTAGCAGAGCTATTGCTTTCTAAAGGATACAAAGTGCATGGTATAAAACGAAGAAGTTCTTTGTTTAATACCCAACGAATTGATCATATATACGAAGATCCACACATAGACAACCAACATTTTATTTTGCATTATGGAGATTTGAGCGATTCTACCAATTTGATACGAATCATTCAAGAAACACAACCCGACGAAATATATAATTTGGGCGCCATGAGTCATGTAAAAGTGAGTTTCGACATGCCAGAATATACCGCAAATGCCGACGGAATAGGAACACTTCGTATTCTTGAAGCAGTGCGATTGTTGGGATTGACAAAGAAAACCAAAATATACCAAGCCTCAACATCAGAATTGTACGGGCTAGTACAAGAAGTTCCTCAAAAAGAAACCACACCTTTTTATCCGAGATCGCCTTATGCTGTAGCAAAAATGTATGCCTATTGGATAACAGTGAATTATAGAGAAGCCTACGATATGTTTGCGTGCAACGGAATTTTGTTTAACCACGAAAGTCCTTTGCGTGGCGAAACATTTGTAACTAGAAAAATCACAAGAGGAATAGCGCAAATGGCTCTAGGTATGCAAGATATACTCTATATGGGCAATATCGATTCTCGAAGAGATTGGGGGCATGCCAAAGATTATGTAGAAGCCATGTGGCTCATTTTACAACAAGATCAGCCTGAAGATTTTGTAATCTCTACAGGAGTAACGACAACGGTTAGAGATTTTATCAAAATGGCATTTGAGGAGGTAGGTGTTCAATTAGAATTCACAGGAGATGGAGTAGAAGAAGTAGGCGTTGTAAAAAGCACTTCAAATTCTGATTACGCTTTTCAGATAGGGCAAAAAGTAATACAAATAGACCCAACCTATTTTAGACCAACAGAAGTCGATTTGCTTATTGGCGATAATACCAAAGCAAAAACAAAATTGGGTTGGAATCCTAAATATACCTTACCCATGTTAGTTAAAGAAATGATGCAGTCCGATTTAGAATTGTTTAATAAGGAAAAACACCTTAAAAATTACAAATAGAAAACGGATATGGATTTGAATTCAAAAATTTATGTAGCAGGACATCGAGGAATGGTGGGAAGTGCTATTGTAAAAAATCTTCAAAAAAAAGGGTTTCTAAACATTGTGACCCGTACTTCAACCGAATTAAATTTAATTAATCAACAACAAGTTACCAATTTTTTTGAATCAGAAAAACCAGAATACGTTTTTTTAGCAGCAGCAAAAGTAGGAGGTATAGTAGCCAACAATACCTATCGTGCCGATTTTATTTATGAAAACATGATGATTCAAAGCAATGTAATTCATGAATCCTATAAAAATAAAGTTACGAAATTACTTTTTTTAGGGTCCTCGTGTATTTATCCCAAACTGGCACCACAACCTCTCAAAGAAGACTATTTGTTGACCGGATTGTTAGAAGAAACGAACGAACCGTATGCTATTGCCAAAATTGCAGGAATAAAAATGTGCGATGCTTATCGTGAGCAATACAATTGCAATTTTATATCCGTGATGCCAACCAATTTGTACGGAAACAACGACAATTACGATTTGCAAAACTCCCATGTTTTACCAGCATTAATCCGAAAAATGCACGAAGCAAAACAAAATAATGATAAATTTGTGACCGTTTGGGGAACAGGAAATCCTTTGCGAGAATTTTTGTACGCCGATGATATGGCGGATGCGTGTGTGTATTTAATGCAAAATTATAATGAAAAAGGATTTGTAAATATTGGTTCAGGAGAAGAAATTGCGATAAAAGAACTAGCATATCTAATAAAAGACATTGTAGGATTTGAGGGCGAAATACAATTTGACACCACAAAACCAGACGGAACACCAAGAAAATTGACGGATACCACTAGATTAAATAATTTAGGTTGGAAACATAAAATACAGTTAAAAGCAGGAATACAAGAAGTATATCAAAACAGATTTCTTTAGTTCAAATACGATTAAATAATACAATGGATAATCTCGATTCAAAAAATAGTTTAGATAAAAAAAAATGGCCTTGGAATTTTGCCTCAAATGATGTAAATCAGGAAGAAAGCACTATTTTACCTAAAATAACCATTGTAACACCATCGTATAATCAAGCGGATTTTTTGGAAGAAACCATATTGTCTATAATTAATCAAAAGTATCCAAATCTTGAGTATATTATTATCGATGGGGGAAGTACCGACAATAGTGTGGAGATTATCAAAAAATATGAAAAGCACATCGATTATTGGGTTTCTGAAAAAGATTTCGGACAAAGTCATGCCATAAACAAAGGCTTTGCACGAGCAACAGGTGAGGTTTTAAATTGGATAAATTCCGACGATGTTTTGTGTGAAAATACATTGTTAAATATTGGGAAAGCTTATTTGGATAGAAAAAATGACAATGTAATAATTGCGGGAAATGGTTATGAGATAGATGAAAATAGCAAAATTATAAGAGAAAGAAAAGTGATATTTCTAGAGGAAGCACACTCAGATTTAAAATTAAATATAGAAGGACAACCAATACAATCATCAATATTTTATTCTAAAAAACTAGTAGATGAATGTGGTGGAGTCAATCCAATAATTAGATACTCGATGGATATTGAGTTGTATTTTAAGTTTGCATTTTTAAAACCAGAAACAATTGTAATTAATCATTTTTTAGCATCGTTTAGAATTCATACAAATTCAAAAACAGTTGGGCAGGATTATAAGATGTTG
>JBDKHK010000156.1:0-3832 GCA_039797705.1 Bacteroidota bacterium | reverse complement strand
TGTAGAAGTACCACAACAAGCATTTATGGCAGTATTGAAATTGAATGATTAGAATTTAATTTATTATTAATATCTAATAGATTTTAAGCTGCCATTTCATAGTTAGCGTGTTATAATTTTATATAGAAAAAAGGACTATCAATTAGTCAATAAAAACGAAGCATCCAGGTAATTTCCTTTATTTTATTTGTATTTTCGTACAAATAATCTATTCATGTTTTCAAATATTAAGTTAAAAAGAGATGTTTATAGTTCGGAAGAACATCTGATGCTGCAAAAAATGTGTCAGCAGTTTATAGAAAAAGAAATTACTCCTTACCATGCAGAATGGGAAGAAAATGGACAGGTAAGCCGTGAAGTATGGCACAAAGCAGGCGAAGCCGGTTTGTTGTGTTTAGATGTACCAAGCGAATACGGTGGTGCAGGTTTAGACTTTTCCTTTTGTGCGTTGATTACAGAGGAAATTTCTAAAGCAGGATATACTGGCCCAGGTTTTTTCTTACATTCTGATATTGTAGCGCCCTATATTATTGACTATGGCACAGAAACTCAAAAACACCAATGGTTACCCAAAATGGTCAGCGGCGAAGTAATTTCTGCTATTGGGATGACAGAGCCAAGTTGCGGTAGTGATTTGCAAGCATTGAAAACTACTGCTATCGACAAAGGAGATTTTTATGAGATTACAGGTCAAAAAACTTTTATTACCAATGGCTATATGAGTGACTTATCGATTATTGCTGCTCGCACTATCATCGAAGGCAAAGATTGCGGTATCTCATTATTTTTAATAGAATCTACTCGTGCTGGATTTACCAAAGGGAAACCTTTTAAAAAAGTAGGCATGAAAGCGCAAGACACTTGTGAATTATTTTTTGACAATGTTCAAATTCCAAAAGAAAATCTGCTGGGTGAAATAGGGAAAGGATTTGTATATATGATGCAAAAATTAGGACGCGAACGTTTATCCGTAGCATTGATGGCGGTTGGCGGCTCTGAAGGAGCAATAGAAAACACCATTGAATATGTAAGCTCCAGAACTGCTTTTAAACAGCCAGTTGCAGGGTTTCAGAATACACAATTTAAAATGGCTGAATTAGCAACACTTTTGCAAATCCATCAAACCTTTGTAGATCGTTGTGTGGAATTATATGTAAAAGGTGAATTATCTGCCGAAACAGCGTCTATGGCTAAATCATCTTGTACAGATGCACATCAGAAAATTGTAGATGAATGTTTGCAATTACATGGCGGTTATGGATATATGTGGGAGTATTTTATTGGTCGTGCCTATGCAGACAATCGAGTAGCGCGTATTTATGCAGGCACTAATGAGATTATGAAATTATTGATTGCACGTGGTTTATTTAGAGAATTGCACGAACAACAAAAGAGAAAGAAAGCAGAAGCTACTGCTATTAATTAAAAGGATTTCAATTCTTTTTTACACCTCCATTAATAATAAAACAGGCTGTTTCAGATTTTGAAACAGCCTGTTTTTATTTGGATACATCTCTTGAAAAATTTAAGACCTTAAGTTCCTTTAATTTCTATTTTTCCATTGGAGACAGTTCCTTTTGTTAGTTATCATTCATTGCTCTTGCATGTACGGATATACATACGCAAACGACGTTGCACTTACTTTCCCGTTTGTAACAGTAAGCGTTACTTTTTTTTCACCACTACTGGTGTAAGTATGAGCTGGTGGATCTTGAGCTGTAGAAGTCGTTCCATCGCCAAAATTCCAGAGATAAGTTTTCCCTCCGGTAGAAGTATTGGTAAAGGTAATCGAATTGGAGTAATCATTAGGTACCGTAAAAGAGGCTACAACATCCGTTACACATTCTTTTTTACAAGAGGTAGAAAAAATAGCCAATGCTATCATAAATATTCCAAGTATCTTTTTCATAAGTTTATTTTTTATTGTTTTGAATTAAGAAAGAAACTGCATAAATCGTTCATTTTTTTCTTGATAATTTTGCAGGTAATTACTGCTCTTCTAAATATTTATATTATTAAGAAGGGAATTGAATTTTCACCACAGCTGTAGCCGTAGATTTCCCATTAGAAGAAGTAAGTTTTACTGTTTTGGAATTATAATTGCTATAAACATGAGTTGGATTTTCATCCGTAGATGTAGCACCATCACCAAAATCCCAAAGATATTTTTGAGCATTTTCTGATTTATTTACAAAGGTAATAGATGGTCCACCATCTGTTGTTCTTAATATAATAATTTCTGTAAAATGCCAATCAAAAGCTGCTGTAACGGGGTTGCATGCTTTCTTGCAAGAGCTTGTTGTCATCAATACTAAAGCCAGCACTGAAAAGACAAATAGATTTTTAATTTTTTTCATAATATTTGATTTATAGATTAAAAATAAGTTAATTAATTTTATTATTTATTCTAGTATATATGGATATACATACGCAAAAGACGTTGCACTTACTTTCCCGTTTGTAACGGTAAGTGTTACTTTTTTTTCACCTCCGCTGGTATAAACATGAGCAGGAGGATTTTGAGCGGTAGAAGTCGTTCCATCACCAAAATTCCAGAGATAAGTTTTCCCTCCGGTAGAAGTATTGGTAAAAGTAATCGAATCGTTGTAATCATTAGGTACCGTAAAAGAAGCTACAACATCCGTTACACATTCTTTTTTACAAGAGGTAGAAAAAATAGCCAATGCTATCATAAATATTCCAAGTATCTTTTTCATAAGTTTATTTTTTATTGTTTTGAATTAAATAAGGAATCATATCATGTGTATATTTTTTGATTTTATATTTACACACATCAATATCATATTCTTATTACAGGGGGAATTGAATTGTCACCACAGCAGTGGCAGTAGATTTCCCATTAGAAGAAGTAAGTTTTACTGTTTTGGAATTATAATTGCTATAAACATGAGTTGGATTTTCATCCGTAGATGTAGCACCATCACCAAAATCCCAAAGATAACTTTTGGCATTTTCTGATTTATTTTCGAAGGTAACTTCAATTCCACTTTTAATTAAGCCAAGCCCCCCGAAATTATAGTCAAAAGCTGCCGTAACGGGGTTGCATGCTTTCTTACAAGAGCTTGCTGTCATCAATACTAAAGCCAGCATTGAAAAGACAAATAAATTTTTAATTTTTTTCATGTTATTTGATTTATGTGAATAATACGTACAATATACAGCATTTTTTTATTCACCGCTTATTTATGATTAGAGAAATTAAAAAATGGCAGGTATTTACCTAAAAATAGCTATTAAAAGGAATCGAATAAATACGTTATAGGGCATTAAAAACCATTCTATCTATTTATAAATCAGCATGAAAAATTACTTTAATTAACTCAATAACAACATCATAAATACATTTACATTTTATTACATTGCTCGAATTGCCGTATCTTTGCACCCTAATTTATAAAAAAAACAAGTATATGGAAGGATTTAGAGCGTTAGGATTAAGTGACGATATTTTAGATGCATTAGAAAAGAAAGGATACGAAACTCCCACTCCAATTCAGGAGCAAACCATACCTCTTTTATTAAATGGAGAACTGGATATAGTAGGCCAAGCACAAACCGGCACTGGTAAAACGGCTGCTTTCGGATTGCCCATTTTAGAAAAATTTGATCCTGCACAAAAAAGTGTACAAGCTTTAATTTTAGCTCCCACGCGCGAGTTGGCACTTCAGGTGGCAGAGGAAATAAAAAGTTTCAAAGGGAATAAACGTATTTGGATTACTACCGTATATGGTGGTTCGCCTATTGGAGCCCAAATGCGAGAGCTGGAAAAAGGTACGCACGTAGTAGTAGGAACACCAGGGCGTGTGATTGA
>JBDKHK010000155.1:0-4735 GCA_039797705.1 Bacteroidota bacterium | reverse complement strand
CAAGGATAGTAAAACTCGCGCAGCGAAGCTAACTGCCGGTATTTGTTTTCAAAAAGAGTATCGAATTGGATTATCTGGTACACCAATATTAAACACACCTAAAGATTTAGTATCACAACTTAAAACAATAGGGCAACTAGAAGCTGTTGGCGGCAGCTACAAGTATTTTATAAATAGATATTGTGGAGGTGATGGAAAAGGTGCCACAAACCTTAAAGAATTAAATTACAGATTAAAAACAGCATGCTTTTTCCAAAGAACAACGGAAGAAGTTTTAACAGAACTACCACCAAAAATATACCAGAATGTCTATTGTGATATTACAACACGTAAGGAATACAACATTGCATTGAATGATTTATCTTCTTATCTTAAAGACTTTAAAGATAAAACTGCAAGAGAAATATCTATATCAATGCGTGGTGAGGTGATGGTGAAAATAGGAATATTGAAACAAATATCTGCTCGTGGCAAGATGGAAGCTGTTACAGAGTATATTGAGGATTTATTAGGCGCTGGTGAGAAAGTAGGACTATTTGTACATCATGCAGAAGTTGCAGATTTTATAAAAGGTAAATTCCCACAAACATTGCTATATACTGGTAGACAAAGTTCTGCAGAAAAGAATATGGCTGTTGAGCAGTTCCAAAAATGTAAATCATGTGGTGTGATGTTCGAGGATCATAAAGGTTTGGACCATGATCATGAAATGTCAGACAAGAAATTAATTACAATAAGCACAAAGGCTGGTGGCGTAGGATTAACATTAACAGCAGCAAGAAATATGGGTGTGGTGGAACTGCCATGGCATCCTGCAGATTGCGAACAGATAGAAGCTAGGTTTTGGCGTATGTCGCAAACCAACAATGTAAAATGCACATATTTTCTAGGTAGGAATACTATTGACGAGCATATTTACGATATTATAGAACGAAAGCGTGGTGTAGTAAATGCTGTTATGGGATTAGATGATAATCGTCAGTTTGTGGATAAGGAAGAAAAGAATTTGGTAGATAACATAATCAAGTTGTTTAACGATGGCAAAATGAATATAGTACAATAAAAATTAATAATTATGAATTTAGATACTTTAAAAATAATCATAGAGTTAGATGAAGATAATAGATATGATAGTAAAACGGAATTTGAATTTTTTGAAAGTGCATTATTCTTTATAAGAGATTACATAAATACATTCAAGCAACTTCCAAGAAAAAATGTATTTTTTAAAAATGATACTTTTGATAATTTCTATATAAACAGATACGCACTAGATATACGTGAAAATACAGTTCATTGTTATGTAGAATGGCGTTAATTATAGAAAATTTTATAACCTTTAAAATCAAAATTATGTGGCAAAAATGTCCAATTTGTGATGGTACTGGCAGAACACACAATACCAATTCAACATCAAACTATACTGTTTGCTCAACTTGCAATGGATCTAAACTCATTTCTAGGTTAACTGGTTTACCACCAAATTACGAAATGAACAAGAAAGAAGAAGCTGAAAGGCAGAAAGAAATTGATGAAATTATTAATAAAAAACAATTTTAAAAATAAAAATTAAATTGTATCTTTACAATGCGAAAAATCTTATTATGAGTTCTAAATTATTATTTAATTACGATACACCGCCGATTAAAAAGGCAAAGACATTAGGTTTAATAAGAGCCTTCGCAAATGTTTTTGTTGGATTAGTTGGCGGTTTTTTATTTTAATGATATTGTATGTCAAAACGATTACCATACTTTAAATTTTACGTCAATCAATGGCTAACTGGTGACATTACACTTGAAGAATATAATGTACAGGGTGTATTTACTAATGTATGTGCATTTTACTGGAGTAAGGAATGTGATATAGAATTAGATCTACTTTACAAACGATTTAATAAAAACAAATCAGAGATAGAAATACTAATTAAATCAAACATTATTAAGGTAAAAAACAAGAAAATTCGTATTAATTTCTTAGATGAACAGAACTCGGATAAGAATTATCAAAAAGAAGTTAATACAGAAAATGGTAAAAAAGGTGGTCGCCCAAAGAAATTAACGTCTGAAATAACCGAAAATAAACCGAATCGGTTTTCAAAAGAAACCGAATATATAACCGAAAGGAAACCGAATGAAAATCAAGATATAACCAATATAGAACAGAACAGAACAGAACAGAACAGAACAGACAAGATAATAGAAGAAAAATATGTGCGTAAAAAAGATTTTGTTGCAATAGCAGATTGGCAAAATTGCCACATGTACGAATACCAAGAATTGAATGAAGATTTTAAGAAAAGATTTTCAGAAGATATTTGGAACAAATGGAAATCATTCAATAAAAAAATTGATGATGATTGTGAGTTTATAAGGCAAATTGACAATCAGATAAAAATATTTGAATATATTAAACTGAAAGAAGAATTTATAGATTCAAAACGCCTGTCATTGGAACAATTCTTAAAAACACTTGATAATTTCAATAATTATAAACCAGCAAAAGAAAAATACAATTCAGTTTACATTGCACTTCGAGGTTGGTTAAATAAAGAAATAAATTAAAAAGAAACTATTATGAGAAATTACACCAAAGAACAATTGGAGTACAGAAATAGCCTACACAAAAAGTACAAGCCAAAAGCTATTCCAGAAGCTATTCCAGAAGTTAAGCCAAAAAATACGCATCCACGTTCATTTTACATGAATAATTGTATTTATTGGATAAAGGAATATGAAAATGGTGCAATTAGTGGTGATATAGCTTATGAAGAATTAAAAAACTTAATAAGATATGCGAATGAATATTTAGCCGAAATTGATAAAACAAAACAGGGTTTACATTTTTAAAACAACCAATGCAAGACAATAAATATCCAAAAAAACAAGATACTAGATTTACTCGCAATAGAAGTGAAGATATTTCCAATATGTTGTACGAAAAAATCCCCCCACAGAGCAGAGATTTAGAATGTGCTGTTTTGGGTGCTATCTTAATTGAATCAACAGCCTTAACTTATGTTTCAGATATACTAAAATCAGAAAATTTCTATGTTGATGCGCATGCAATAATATGGAATACATTTTTAAATATTAGTAATAGGTTTCAGCCAATTGATTTATACACCGTAATTGAAGATTTACGTAAAAATGGAAAACTAGAAGAAGTTGGTGGTGCATATTATTTGTCTGAATTAACCAATAAAGTTGCTTCTTCTGCAAATATTGAATACCATGCAAGAATAATTGTGCAAAAGTTTATTCAGCGTGATTTAATAAGAATTTCTAATGATATTATCAGAGATGCATATGAAGATACTGCCGATGTTTTTGATCTATTAAATTCTGCTAGTAATAAGTTATTATCACTAAATAACATAAAGTCAAATAATATAAAGTCAATAGGACAAGTTGAAGATAATATAAGAAAATCATTGGTTGAAAAAAAACCAATGGCTAAAAGTTACAAACTTGGTTTGGATAATATGGATTTCTTATCTAAAACATTTAATGTTGTTGGTGGATATACAGGAACCGGTAAGACAGCATTTATGTGTTCTGTTTCTACGAATCTTGCTAGACAAGGGTATAGAGTTGGTATTTTTTCGATAGAGATGTCTGCAGAAATGTTAGTTGCACGTATGATGCAGGAAGAAAACTCTATTTCTGCAAAAAAAATGATTACACAAGGTTTAAGTGATGATGAAATTGAAAGAGTGCTTGGGCAAAAAAGATTATCAGATAGTATTTTTGTAGATGATAGTACCGATATGTCAGATAGAAATATTTTACTAAAAGTTAAAGCGTTTTTATTAAAATATAATTTAGATGTTGTTTGGATTGATTTTATGCAGATGATTGAGATTGTTGAATCAAAAAAACTGGAAGTAAGAGTTTTAGAAACAATATCTAAGGGATTACAAAACATAGCAAAAGAATTTGATAGATGCGTAATTGGATTAGCACAGTTAACACCAACGGAAAAAAATGAAAAACCAACATATCGTAATATTAGAAATGGAGGTTTGGCAGAAGCAGCAAGTGAGATAATTTTATTATTTGATGAGCATGCAAAACAAAATGATGGTGAATTATGGAAAGATATTCCATCTGAAAGAAGGGGAAAGATTCTTGGTATTCATGCCAAAGGTAGGTATAGTGCAGTAGGTAATATTAATTTGTTTTTTAACAAGCCAAAACAAACAATTTGCAGTTGGAACGACAAACCATATGATAGCACACTTCTGAATTATGAAGAAAAAATAAAGACAGAAAAAAAAGAAGATATTTTTTAGTTATGACAATACAAGAAAATTTAAATAACCAAGAAACTGCCCAATTGGGTATAGGTGCTGTTAGCGGTTCGGCTTTAACTGAAAAGCAACTTAGAAAAATGGCTAAAAAATGCTGTGATGGACACCAACACGCAATGAGGTATGGTAATATGCTAAATGCTTGTTTTAAAATGGGCAAAATGATGTTAGAAGAATTGGAGCGTCAAAAAGCTGACCACTAACGGTTCTCGGCTTGGCGAAGTTGCCGAACACAAAACTTCATTAGAATTACAAAACTTTAAATTAAGATAAAATGTCAAATGAAACACTAAACGACAATTTTGCCAAACCCATGTTGTACGACGTTTTTTTTTATGCAGTTATAGGATTAACTCTTATTTGTCCGCCAACTGCTTTCAAAACTTTCATAATTGTTGAAAACTGTGGTTTTGCACCTTCAGA
>JBDKHK010000154.1:0-6892 GCA_039797705.1 Bacteroidota bacterium | reverse complement strand
AATGAAAAATGGCTCTTTCGATTCAACCAGTCCAACTACTACAACAAATGCAAGAATATTAGACACTTTTAAAAAAGGTGCCAATTTAAGCCTTAGCGTAATCAATGGAATTATTGGAGATTATTTAGTAGAAGATGAAAATGCATTGGCTATACAAATGCAATTTTATGTACAGGAAAAACCAATTACAATCAACAAGGAAACAATAACTTCTGTACATAAAAATCCTAGTTCAAAAATTTGTATTCTAATTCATGGGTTAACCAACGATGAAACAATATGGAATTACAAAAACACCAATACAGAAAATTATGGTACTTGTTTGCAAAAGGATTTTGACTACACCCCATTTTACGTTCGTTATAATACCGGTTTACATATTTCTGAAAATGGTAAACAATTTTCACAACTAATAGAAACATTGATTTTAAATTACCCAACCACTATTGATGAAATAGTAATCATTGCACACAGCATGGGTGGTTTAGTTACAAGAAGTGCCTGTTATTATGCTCCATTACAAAATGCACATTGGGTAGAAAAAATAAGTAAATTATTTTTTCTTGGAACACCACACTTAGGTGCGCCATTAGAAAAATTTGCAAATGCATTAACACACCTTTTAGAAACAGTTCCAAATGCATACACTAAAGCCATAGGTAATATCATTAATTTACGAAGTGCTGGTATAAAAGATTTGCGGTACGGATACCTTGTTGATGAAGATTGGGAAACCCAGCATCCCGATGAATTTCTTACGAATAACAAAACAGTAATTCCTATATTGGATACGGTTGATTATTTTTTAATAACAGGCAGTTTAACCAATACACCAGAGGATTTAATCAATGAGTGGTTTGGTGATTCTTTAGTAAGAAAAAAAAGCGCCACAGGACAATCAAAGACTATACATCATTTAGATTTTGACTTAAAACATCATAAAGAAATAAATGGTTTGACACATTTAGGATTAGTATATTCCAAGCAAGTATATGAACAAATAAAAATTTGGATAACACAAAAAACTGAAAAAGAAAATCGTATTGAATCCAAAAAAACAATTCCCTTTAATGCCAAAAATTTCCCGAAAAAATATTCCATCACAAAAAATAAAACTACAAGTATTTTAAATTTATCCACCAACGGATTGATTGGAAGTATTGAAAAAATAGAAGCTATTAGCAAGAATAATATTACTTATAAAATTTTAAATCAGATTCCAGTGGTCAATATTGTTAGTAAAGAAGTAGAGGCCATACACAATACCATCCAAGATAATATCCTAAGTAAATCAAAATCTACCTTAAAGAAAATACAAAAATTTTAAAGTATTATACCAGTTATTTTAGGTATTATTTTACAAATTATGTTTGTTTATTTTTAAAAAAAATGGTTTTGTTATAAAAACAGCAACGGTGGAACAAAAAATAGACCGAATGTAATATTCGGTCATTTTTATTAATATTTATCGTGGCACGATAGTATCAAAATTAATCTACAAACAACTCGCCTTTGTCTGCTTTTTCTTGTAATAGTTTTGGAACCGCAAAACGTTCGCCATATTTTGCTTCTAATTGTTTAGAGCGTTCAATTAATTTCTCTAAGCCATAAGCATTAATAAACTGCAAAGTTCCACCATTGAATGGTGAAAAACCCCAGCCAAATATAGAGCCAATGTTTGCATCGGCTACAGAACGCAATACACCTTCTTCTACACAACGCACAGTATCTAATGCTTGTACAATAAGCATTCTATCAATCATTTCCTGTTGTGACAATGGTGTTGTTTGCGGAAACATCGTTGTTAATTCTGTCCATAAATATTTTGTTCCACCTTGCGGATATTCATAAAATCCTGCACCAGCAGCTTTGCCTGGTCTGTTAATTGCTAATAATTTTTCGCAAACTGCAAAACCTGGATGTTGTGGTACTGCTTTGCCTTCTGCTTCTAAGTCTTTTGCAGTTTGTTTTCGAATATGATCCATCAGTTTCATGCTTACTTCATCCGTTAATGCGAGTGGACCAACAGGCATACCTGCTTTCATACCAGCGTTTTCAATAGTTTTTGGATGTTGACCTTCACCTAACATTGCAATGCCTTCCATTACATAAGTAGAGAATACGCGAGATGTGTAAAAACCTCTGGAGTCATTAACCACAATCGGTGTTTTTTTAATTTGTAACACGTAATCAAATGCTTTTGCTAAAGTAGCATCATCTGTTTCTGCACCACAGATAATTTCTACCAACGGCATTTTATCTACTGGAGAAAAAAAATGTAATCCTATAAATTGTTTTGGTCTTGTAGATGCTTTTGCCAAACCTGTAATGGGCAAAGTAGAAGTATTAGATGCGAATATTCCGTTTTGCAACATTACGCTTTCTGCTTCTTGTGTTACTTTTGCTTTTAAGGTTCTGTCTTCAAAAACGGCTTCTATAATTAAGTCACAACCTTCAAATTCTGGTTTATCTGTTGCATGTATTTTTGCTAAAACTTCTTCTGCTTTTTCTTTCGTCATTTTTCCTTTAGAAACTCTTTTTTTAAGCAAACTTTCTGAGTATGCTTTTCCTTTTTCGGCTGCTTCCAAAGACACATCTTTCAACACTACTTCTATTCCTGAAATCGCTGAAACGTAAGCAATTCCTGCACCCATCATGCCGGCACCCAACACACCTACTTTTTTTGTAGTTTGTTTTTCTATTCCTTTTGGACGAGAAGCACCAGCATTAATAGCATTTAAGTTATACCAAAATGCCGTGATCATATTTTTAGAAACTTGTCCAGCTGCTAACGATGTGAAGTAGCGAGATTCAATTCTGCAAGCGGTATCAAAATCTACTACAGAACCTTCTACTGCTGTGTTGATGATAGCTTCTACCGCAGGATAATTTCCATGTGTTTTTTTCTTAGTCATGGCAGGCACAATTGGAATCATGCTGGCTACTTTAGGATTGCGTGCATCGCCACCGGGAAACTTAAATCCTTTATCGTCCCAAGGATTGATGGCTTTTGGATTTGCTTTGATCCATGCTTTTGCTTTCGCAATCATGTCTTCTGTTGTTTCGGCTAATTCATTGATGATGCCTGCTGAAACTGCTTCTTTTGCTTTTAATTTTTTGCCTTCTGTTAAATATGGCAATGCTGGTTGCAAACCAATCATTCTTGTTAAACGAATGATACCACCACCACCAGGCAATAAACCCAAACCAACTTCTGGCAAACCGAATACTGCTTTCGGATTATTTAATGCAACACGATAATGACAAGCTAATGCAATCTCTAAACCACCACCCAATGCTGCACCATTGAGTGCTGCAACTACAGGTTTTCCAAGTGTTTCCAAACGACGTAGTTGTTTTTTTAAACCTTCGCACATTTCAAATATTTCTTTTGCGTTTGTTTGTTTATACAAATTGTCGATGTCTGCACCGGCGAAGAAAGTTGATTTTGCAGAGGCTAAAACCACACCTGCGATGTCATTTTTTTCTTCTTCTAAGCGGTTAATCATTTCGAGCCAAAGGTTGCCGAATTCTTCATTAATTACATTAGCACTTCTGCCTTGCATATCCATCGTTATGGTGACGATGTTGTCGTTATCTTTTGTGTAGTGGAACATATTTTTTAGTATTTAGTAATGAGTAGTGAGTAATGAGATTTTTATTGTTTATAATTTAAATTTTAAATTGATGTTGTTCTGCGCAGAGTCCTCTGCGAGAGACTCTGCTGGGAAATGAAGTATGAATTTTTAAATAATCGTTATTACACCAACAACATTTCTACACTTATATCTTCATCTAAATCTTGCCAATGTATGCCTTCCCCGTCGCCAATTAATCGCCAGTTATTTAATTGTTCTTTCGTAGCATCTCTTAATTTTGGAAACCAATCTAATGGTACAGCTAATTCTCTTGCGTCTTCTAATAAAATATAGAATTTATTTTCATCAAACCAAACTTTGGTAGCATGATTGGATTTAGTTATTGTTAAAGTACTCATACCATTTTGATTTAAAATATTCCTGATTTTCTATTACTAAATTACGCATTTCATTTAGTTCAGAGGCATTAAATTTCTTTGACTTTACTAATTCAACCATCGGTTCTAAATTAAATTTTGCAGTAGCATCACCTTTTTCAATATGAATATGAACAGGCAAATGCTCATTGCTATAAAAGAAAAAACGATACCCATTTATGTTTAATATAGTTGGCATAACTTATTATTCTATACCAACTCTACATTCGTTGCAATACCCATTCCACCGCCAACACATAATGTTGCCAAGCCGGTGGATTTATTACTAGAAAATTTACCAACCATCAATTGGTTAATCACTATAGCTTCCATAGCATGGAAAGTTCCATGTAGTTGTTTTACTTCTTGTATTCCAATGTTATATTTCATAATTAATTAATTACTCTACTTATCCTAACAATACCTGAGCAGGAATTCCTAAATGTTTATTTAGTTTCTTGGCAATTTCTAAGGTTAGTGGTTTTCTGTGGTTTAAAATAGACGACACATAACTTTTACTGCCAATATATTTTTCCAAATCTTTTTGTTTTAGGTTTTTTTCTTCAATGGTTAATTTAATCATTTCAATAGCATCTGGAAATGGAACAGCATAATGTATATCTTCATAATTTTTTATCAATAATAATAATACTTCCAATTCATTTCCTAACACAGAGTTTTTCTTTGGTTTTGTATCAAACAATTCATCTGCTCTTGCTAATGCTTTGAGATATTCTTTTTCTGTTTTAATTATTTTTAGTTCCATCTTTCTTTTGCTTTACTTTTGTTACATCAATTTTATCATATTCTGCGTGAGTGCCAAACCATTTTACTTGTATAGCTTTATATTCAAATAAAATGCGTACTACTAATCTGAAATCATTACCATTTATATTAAACACAACTCTGTCGTCATCAACAATACTTGCACTTTTATATACAGCCTTTAATTCATTAAAATTCTTAAATTTAGCATCCAACAATTCAAAATACCACTTTAGTAAAGCATTTTTTGCTTTCGGATATTTCCTGACATATTCTAACAGTGTCTTTCTAGCAATAATATTAAACATAACAAAGATAGTAAAAGTTTACCAATAGTAAACTTTATTTTTATTAAAACATCACACTAACTCCACCACAGTTGCAATACCCATTCCGCCGCCTACACAAAGTGTTGCCAAACCTGTAGATTTTCCTGTACGTTCCAATTCATCTACTAAGGTTCCAAGTATCATTGCGCCTGTTGCGCCCAGCGGATGGCCTAATGCAATCGCACCTCCATTTACATTCAGTTTTTCATCCGGAACATTAATGTCTCTTTGCAAACGCAATACTGCAGAAGCAAAGGCTTCATTCATTTCTACCAAGTCGATATCTTTAATCGTCATTCCAGCTTTTTTTAATGCTAAATGAGAGGCAGGGCCGGGACCAGTTAGCATGATAGTAGGTTCTGTTGAAGTAACTGCTACCGAACGAATGATGGCACGAGGTTTTAACCCCAACTTTTCCCCTATTTCTTTAGAACCTATCAATACCAAGCTTGCACCATCAACAATACCTGATGAATTGCCGGGTGTGTGCACGTGATTGATTTTTTCTAAGGTCGTATATTTTGATAATGCGGTATTATCAAAACCCATCTCGCCCATCATTTGAAAAGCAGGATTGAGTGATAATAAACCTTCTAAGGTAGTATCGGGTCTATTGTATTCGTCTTCTGCCAAGATGGTTAATCCATTCATATCTACTATAGGCACAATAGATTTTTTGAAACGTCCTTCGGCTTTTGCTATGCCTGCGAGTTTTTGTGAGCGCAAAGCATAGTTATCACAATCTTCACGAGAGAAACCTTCTATTGTAGCAATTAAATCAGCACTAATGCCTTGCGGTACAAAATCTGTATGACTGTTGACACGCATATCTAAAACCCATGCGCCACCATCCATACCCATTGGCACACGTGACATAGATTCTACACCGCCCGCAATAATTAAATCCTGCCAGCCGGAACGCACTTTCATAGCTGCTAAGTTTACGGCTTCTAAACCTGATGCGCAAAAACGATTGAGTTGAAATCCTGGAACAGTTTCTGAATAATCTGCCATCATTGCTGCAGTTTTTGCAATGTTGCCACCTTGATCGCCAATTGGTGTTACGCAACCAACAATTACATCTTCTACTAAAGATGTATCTAAGTTGTTACGTTGTTGTATTGCACGTAAAGTTTGTGCTAAAAGTTCTGTTGGTGTTACTTCGTGTAGTGCACCGTTTTTCTTTCCTTTTCCACGTGGTGTACGCACGCAATCGTAAATATAAGCTTCTGTCATTTTAATTTGAGATTTAAGATGTATGAATTCAGATTTATTGTTTATTGTTTTACGTTAATTTCATTGCGAGGTGCAAAGCAATCTCTATAAATATTTAGCAGATTGATTCGTTTACTTTGCCGCGAAAATCACCAAACGTTCGTTTGATAAAAATAAGAATTAAAATCTAAATAACAATGCATGCATATTAAATTAAGATAAGAGTGCTTATGCAGGAGATACATCAATAAAAAAATCTCAAAAATCACCAACCATCTTGCGCAGGTCTTCCACACTTCCTGCAGAAGATAAGAATAACATATACCAACATTAAAGCCAAGCTATGACAACAGATGACCTGTGTAAGATAATGTAAACAGTTGAAAAAGAATTGAAAAATAAAAAAAACTATTAATATTGCATTTATAAATCTGATTGATGAAAAATATTACTTACATTATCTTATTAATATTAATAGCTGTTACAAATGGAAAAGGCCAAACTCCTATTAGTGGAACTATTAATCCTTCCTCTGTTATTAATAATGTTGGCAGAAATTTTACTGGAT
>JBDKHK010000153.1:0-29851 GCA_039797705.1 Bacteroidota bacterium | reverse complement strand
TTTGTACGTTTTCTTTTTTTTTATTTTCTTGTAGTAATGAAAAAAAGAATCAACCTGCTCCTGTTTCATTATTAGGAACACCATACAACGAAGTTTGTTTCTTGATGACGCATAATTCTATGAATAGTTCTGAAAAAGGATTTATAATTCCAAATCAAACATATTCTGTTACGAATCAATTAAAGTATGGCGTACGTGGGTTGATGTTGGATACTTATGATGGAGATGGTGGTATTGCACTTACTTATCATGCAGTGCCACTTTTGGGTTCACAGAAACTGATAGATGTATTAATGGAAATTAAAACCTTTTTGACAGATAATCCATCAGAAATAGTTTCTATTATTTTTGAAAATAATGGCAGCAATACTCAATTACAAAAAGCAATAGACAGCAGTGGATTAGATAAAATTACTTATTTACATAGTGGAAGCACTTGGCCAACTCTTCAAAAAATGATAAATAATAATCAACGATTAGTATTATTGGTAGAATTTGACAAAAAGCCAAGAGCCAATTATTTAATGTATGCCTGGGGAACTATCTTTGATACTAAATATACATTTAAAAGTGTCAATGAATTTGATAGTAAAATAAACAGAGGTGGTAGTGGCACAAAAGACCTTTATTTAGTAAATCATTGGTTGTCCAATGGATTGGGGCTTCCCGATAAAACATTAGCACCACAAGCAAACAATAGAGCAGTAATAAGCAAGCGAGTGCAAGACTGTTTTGCTGCCAATAATCATTTTATTAATTATCTCGGAGTAGATTTTGTTGAAATAGGCGCTGCAAAAGCGGTAGTAGATTCTATCAATGGATTATAACTATTGGAATGAAAAGAATATAGAGGGTCATTTTTTTATTTAAAATAAATTATTGCTAAGTCTCATCGACTATTCGTATGATTTTATATCTTGCAAAAAAATAAATAATGAAAAAGACACTGTTTTATTTCATATTGTTATTGCAAATTCAATATAATTTTGCGCAACCCCATTCCAAACCGATACCCGCAAATGCACGTCCTAAATTAGTTGTAGGAATCGTTGTTGATCAAATGCGTTGGGATTATTTGTATAGATATTACGACCGTTATTGCCAAGGAGGGTTTAAACGACTCCTGAATGAAGGCATCTCCTGCGAAAATACTTTTATTCCATATACACCCACCGTAACTGCTGCCGGACATGCTTGTATTTATACAGGAAGTGTACCGTCTATTCATAGTATTGTTGGTAATAATTTCTATGATTATAGATTAGGCAGATCTGTATATTGTAGTGAAGATAAATCTGTAAAAACAGTTGGGGCTGAAAATGACAATGGAAAGATGAGCCCTCGTAATATGTTAACTACTTCTATTTGCGACGAATTAAAATTGGCAACAAATTTCAGAGGAAAAGTAATTGGTATTTCTATAAAAGACAGAGGTGCTATATTGCCTGCCGGACACAGTGCGGATGCCGCCTATTGGTATGATGGTAAAACTGGAAATTTTATTTCTTCTACTTATTATATGAATGAATTACCTAAATGGGTACAAGATTTCAATGCCGCAAAAAATGTAAATAAATATTATGAAAAAGACTGGAAAACGCTTTATCCAATCTCTACTTATATTCAAAGTGACAATGATACAAATGCTTATGAAAGTAAACCTTTTGGAGATGATCAATTAGGGTTTCCTTATGATTTAAAAAAGTTTATAGAAAAGAAAAATTATGGTGCTATCAGAAATACACCTTATGGTAATTCATTAACTTTAGATATGGCAAAGGCTGCTCTATTGAATGAACAACTTGGCAAAGATTCTATTACCGATTTTTTAGCGGTTTCTTTTTCTTCCACGGATTATATTGGTCATGCCTTTGGTCCTAATTCAATCGAAATAGAAGATACTTATTTGCGATTAGATAAAGAATTAGAAGCATTTTTTATTTTTTTAGATAAAAACGTTGGGAAAGAAAAATATACTGTGTTTCTTTCTGCAGATCATGGAGCTGCGCATATTCCTGCGTTTTTAGAAAAACATCAGTTGCCTAATGGTGGTATCGTTAGTTCTAAAGTAGAAGCAGATTTGAATGAAGCATTAAAAAATGAATTTGGAAAAGATAGTTTATGTATCGGTATTTGGAACTATCAAGTTTACTTAAACAGAGAACGAATAAATACATTGAATTTGGAATACAAAAAAGTTTTAAAACATTCAATAAATTTTTTACAAAAAAATCCAGGAATTGAGCAGGCTTTAAAATATGAAGACCTACAGGAAGCTATGTTGCCAGCAGAATTAAAAGAACAAATTATCAAAGGATATTATCCGGCACGTTGTGGCGATATTATGGTGATTTTAAAACCTGGATATATTGACGATGAATATGGTGGAAAAGGAACAACACACGGCGTTTGGAGTCCTTACGATGCACATATCCCATTGCTGTTTTATGGATATGGAATCAATAAAGGCAAAGTATATAATAAATGTTATATGACCGACATTGCTGCCACGCTTGCTTCTTTATTACACATCCAAATGCCAAGTGGATGTATTGGAAATACTATTGAAAAAGTAATAAAATAAAAAAGTTGTAAATAAATTATTTACGGTGTTTCATTACCATCATGGTTAACCGCGAAATATTTAAGAGGTTATCTTTTTCATCATAAATTTTTATTTCCCAAACTTGTGTTTTGTTTCCAATATGAATTGGTTGGGCAATGCCAGTTACAAAACCATCTCTTACCGCTTTAATATGATTGGAATTAATATCCAATCCAAGAGCATATTCTTGCATAGTATCTAAACATAAATTTGCAGCCAAACTCCCCAAAGATTCTGCCAAAACAACATGCGCACCGCCGTGTAGCAATCCCATTGGTTGGCGCGTACGATTATCCACCGGCATACGTGCTTTTATAAAATTATCTCCTAATTCTAAATATTCAATTCCAAGATGTTCTACTAAAGTATCTTTACTTCGAAAGGCTAACGAATCCAATGTTATATTATCATATTTCCAAATACGCATATTATTTATTTTTTTCAAATGAACGTAAAAATTCAGCTCTGTCTGTTATGTTGGTTTTAAAATTAGTTTCTATCTGTAAGCCTTCTTCTAAGGTTGTATAAAAGCCTTCATTGTAGATATGTTTCATTGCTGCAATTGTTTGTGCAGAATTTTGCAAGATATCATTAGCTATTTCCAGGCCTGTTTTATCTAATTCTTCTAAAGGAACTGCACGATTTGCTAACCCAATTTTTTCGGCATATTTTCCAGAAATAGGCTTGCATGTAAACGACAATTCTTTTGCTTTATTGATACCAACCAAACGTGCTAATCGTTGTGTCATTCCCCAAGTTGGCATAATTCCCCATTTAGCATGCGTATCTCCTATTTTTGCGTCTTCGGCAACGATAATAATATCAAAAAACATCATAATCTCAGTTGCGCCCGTATAGCAATGTCCGTGTACTTGCACAATAGTTGGTTGCGACATATTTTTAATGATTTCTGCCAAATCATTTCCATCTTGAATAATTTGATATTGAGTAAACTGTCCGCCTACTAATGATTCATTCATGGCTTTCAAATCTACGCCAGCTGAAAAGGCACGCCCAGCTCCTTTTACAATAACTACTTTGCAAGTTGCGCTGGAAGAAATTTCTGTAAATACATGTTTTAATTCATGCAACATCAAAGGAGAAAGTGCATTTAAAGAGGCTGGTCTGTTCAGGGTTATTGTAGTAACGGCGTCTTGCTGTTCTACCATTATATCTTGATATGTCATTGTATAAATATAGGAATACAGCAACGAAATTTAAAACATCATTTGTAATTGGATGAAATTATTTCACAGAGTATAGGTTTTTTGATTTATCCTTCTTCATAAAAATCTTGCAACGCACCGAAATAGATGCCATTCCAACCTTCTACCATTTCCTCATAAGTTTCATCTGGAATATTAGTATGTCTAAGTTCTACAGAGGTGCCTTGCTTGTGTTCATGCAAAAGAATCGTGACAATAGATGGTGTTTCTTGTTCTCCAAAATACCATTCTTGTACTATTTTTTTGTTTTCTTCAAATTCCAAATTTTTACCGCAAATATTTCCTTCCCATAAAGAAAATTCACTACCAACTACGGTGGACATTACGGCCTCATCATCTGACCAAAGTTTTATAATTGTAGGATTGGTTAGTGCCAAATACAACATATCTGGTGTGGTATGGATGATAAAATATTTTTTATAGTCTTTCATATTTTGTAAATGTATAAAGAAGATGTTATATAGCAAATGATTGTCTAAAATTTGGTTTTACTTATTTCCATTTTATATACTGCCCAGTCGAACAAATTGAGTGATTCAAATTTCCTTACTATTGGTTTTGTCAAATCAAATTTACTACCTATAATACGATACATCCCTAATACATCATCATCATCGAAATATTCATAAAAACTGGCCGTTCCGTTTTTAAGATAATTATCATAAATTTCATTTAGATAAATTCGACAAACAGGTTCTATACCTTTGATTTGTTTTTCGGTATCCTGCTCGAGTAAAATGAAAGTCAAGGTATCGGTAGGTAAAATTTTAGGAGTAGCAATTCTAAATGTTTTAATACGATTTGCTGTATCTAATTTAAAATATTGAGCAAAAATATTTTGAGGTAAATATGTTCCATTTTGATTATAAATAAAAAAGAAAACCTCATCGTTCATAGTGGCTGCAGGCGGAGCATCTTCGCTCAAATCAATTGCTTTTATTTTAATGTAAAAAATAGAAGAATCTGATAATGAACTGAATATTTTTGGAATAGAATCTGCTTTAATTGAAATACAAATGGTACACAGTATTAAAAAAGAGAATATATTTTTCATATTTTGAAATTAATTATTTTTGATTTTTACTTATAAATAGTTATGTACTTAACGATTGTTTCATTTTTTTAATGTAAACTATCATCCTCTTCTTATTGAAAAATATACTTTTTTAACTAATTTTCCATTTTTAAAATTTATGACACAACAATTTTCTATCATTACTCAAAAAACGGCGCGTGTTTTTACTTATGGTACGCTAACTGAAAAAACAAAAAATATTTGGTTGGTAGCGCATGGTTACGGATTTTTAGCAGAATTTTTTATCAAAAAATTTGAAATTCTAAATCCAGAAGAAAATTATGTTATTGTTCCAGAAGCATTGAATCGTTTCTACAAAAAAGATTTAAGTGGTCGGGTTGGGGCCACTTGGATGACATCGGAAGATAGAGAGCACGAGATAAATGACTATATTTTATATTTGGATAAAGTTTACGAAACATTTATTTTACAATCGGAGGCAAAAATCATTGCGTTGGGATTTTCTCAAGGTGCTTCGACCATGGCAAGATGGGCTTTAAAAACACATAAACCATTGACTAACATAGTGTTTTGGGCAGGAAGCATCCCTGATGAATGTTTGCAAGCAGTGGAAAAACTAAATACCTTACATCCATATATTTTGGTAGGTGATGAAGATGAATTTATTACCATAGAAAAACGAGAAACATTTACGAAAACTTTAATTAACGCAGGCTTAATCTTTTCACAAATTTTTTACAAGGGTGGACACGCTATATTAACTGAACCTTTAATGCAACTCTCTAGCGAGTTAACAAAGTCGTAAAAAAGTCATCGTATATTTGCAACAGCTTTTAAGGCAAACTATTTTTCACTAAAACCAAATTTGCCATGAAAAAGATATTTGTACTTTTATTTATTTTTTATTCTATTCAAATTGCTACGGCAAAAAAAATTGAGTATGGAATTGCGTCTTATTACGGAGGCTTCTTTAATGGAAAATCTACCGCCAGTGGCGAAATTTATTCACAAAATAAATTAACCGCTGCTCATAAAACCCTTCCACTTGGTACCGTTATCAAAGTAACCAACGAAAAAAACAACAAATCTGTTTTTGTAAAAATTAATGATAGAGGTCCATACATTAAAGGAAGGATATTAGATCTCTCTACCAAAGCCGCAGAATTATTAGGCTACAAGCATAAAGGAACTACTCATGTTAGAATTGAAGTATTAGAACCGGAAAATGTTCCAGCAGATTTATTGTCTGCCACTCAAGATATTGCCCGACAAAATGGTATTGCAGCAGCAGACTCTACTTCAAATAATGGGAACTTGCTTTTACCAATAGGAAAAGAAGTAACAACAACCAATACGGAGGAAAATTCAACAACTGAAAACGATTCATCATTGCCATTGCAAGCTACTATAAACGCAAATTCTGAAGGAATAACGAATCGTGGCATATATCAAGTTATTACAAGGGTAGATAAAAATAAAAGTGGTTTTTTTGGATTGCAGTTAGGTATTTTTTCAGATATGAGTATGTTGCAAGAAATTATTGCTGATATTGCTGCTAAATACAATCAATCTCACTTAGTAGAACCAATAGATATTAACGGTAAAACTTTTTATAAATTATATATTGGACAATTTCAAAATAGAGCTTATGCTGATGCATTAAAATCTGCATTAACTAATAAATTTTGTGATGCTACTGTTGTGAAATATCAATAATAAAGTAGAGAACCAACCTATAACGGAACGGATATTAAAATGCAATAATTTAGTATCCGTTTTTATATTTTATAAAATGGCTATAATTTTCTGCATATCTAATTCTTCCATACATTTAAAATGTTTTTTAGGACAAGCCTCTAAACCGTGTTTGTGACAAGGGCGACAAGATAAATTTGTATTTTCTATCATAGCAGAATTTGCTTGATTATTATAGGGAGTATATCCCAATCGTTTCTCCGTTCCGCCCCAAACTGAAATAATCCGTTTATTAAATGCCGCAGCTATATGCATCATGCCGGTATCAGGTGTGATGATCCATTTTGCTTTTTTAATAACAGAAGCAGATTGATGGATAGAATATTTCCCACAGGCATTATAAATTTTAAAATTATCAATACTTTCTAATTGTGTTCCAAGGTATGCGTCTTCTTTTCCGCCCAGCAAAATAATGGGAATGGTGATTCCTTTACAGATTATTTCTAATTTTTCTTTGGGAATTTGTTTTGTAAAATGCCTTGCTCCTATCACAATTACGCCAAAACCGGCAATATGCGTAAAAGGTAATTGAGTGGCAGAAATTTCTTCATTTTCTGGAATAAAATAATCTAATCCTTTGCCATCATTAATTACATTTATTTTTTTTACTGCAGAAAAATATCTATCTACAATATGATTGTGTA
This sequence comes from Bacteroidota bacterium, assembly GCA_039797705.1. Lineage (GTDB taxonomy): Bacteria > Bacteroidota > Bacteroidia > Chitinophagales > JADIYW01 > JADJSS01. The sequence goes on along the minus strand of JBDKHK010000153.1, from coordinate 22,585 downwards.
ATACATCCATTTTAAAATGTACTAACAAAAAACGTTTTAATCGTTGCTTGTTGTATCGGAATGTTTTTTTGTTTAATGCTGCAGATATTTGATGCGAGCGAATGTTGTCATGCAAATCTATGATGCAATCATAATTTTCCTTTTTTAAATCTTCTATTACCTCTAAAATATTTTCATTTATAGAATATATTTTAGAAATATGAGGATTGCTTTGTACAATTTCTTTAAAATTATTTTTGGTAAGATAATGCAATTCGCAATCATTTATTTGTTGTTTTAAACAACGTATTACAGGGCTTGTCAAAACAATATCTCCAATGGATGAAAACCGTATAATAAGAATTTTTTTAGGTTGCTTATCGCTCATGTCTATTTTTATAAATGTACAAATTTCTAAAAACTATTCAAACAAATAAGCGATGTCTTCTTGTGTGAGATTTTTCACAAATCCATCTTCTTCATTTATAATAGCATCGGAAGTAATTTTTTTGCGTTGTTGTATTTCAATAATTTTTTCTTCAATAGTATTCCGACAAATCATTTTGTATGCAAACACATTTTTTGTTTGCCCGATTCGATGTGTACGGTCAATGGCTTGTTGTTCTATGGCGGCATTCCACCATGGATCTACCAAAAATACATAATCGGCAGCGGTGAGTGTAATGCCGGCATTTCCTGTTTTTAAAGTCATTAAAAAAACATTTGTATTATTGTTTTCTTCCTGAAATTTTGATACTAAATCTATTCTGTCTTCTATTTTAGTATCGCCATCAAAATGAAAATAGGAAATATTATTTTGTACTAATCTATTTCCAATCATATTCAACATATCTTTAAACTGCGAGAACACCAGCACTTTATTATTGGATAAATTATTTTGTATTTCATCCATTAGCATATCAATTTTTATGGAGGATGTATTGGAAGAAAAAGTTTCATCCTTCAATAAAGAAGGCGAACAGCAAACTTGACGGAGTTTCATAATTCCTTGTAATACGGACAATTTGCTCTTATTTAGTCCTTCATTTTTAATATTCAGGAAAACACTTTTTTTGATAGAATTTTTTACAGAGTTATATATTTCTTGTTGATTTTCTTCCATTTCACACCATAAAATGAGTTCTGTTTTAGGTGGTAAATCAGTTGCTACTTGTGCTTTTGTTCTTCTTAATATAAATGGATTCGTGAGCTTTTGAAGGGCTTCCATTTTATCTTTATTCTTATCTCTGTCAATCGGTAGCACATATTCTTTTTTAAAAAATTCTTGCGAACCTAAAAAACCGGGCAACAGATAATTTAACTGTGAATATAAATCGAATGTATTATTTATAATGGGCGTTCCACTTAATGCAATTTTATTTTTCGCTAAAATTTGATATACTGCTTTGGTAGTTTGTGCATACAATGTTTTTATATTATGACTTTCATCTAACACAATTGTATTCCAAAATATATTTTTCAATTTATCAATATCTGCACGCAAAGTTGAGTATGCGGTAATTAATACATCAGCATCTTGTGCTGCAAATTCATCCATTTTTCTGCTGTTGGCATAATAAATATATGTTTTAAGTGTTGGGCAAAATTTCTGAATTTCTTGTTGCCAATTGTATATTAAAGAGCCCGGACAAACAATTATAAATTTACTGGTAGGTTTCTCTTCTTTTTGTGTTGCAAGAAAACAAATAGTTTGTAATGTTTTTCCCAAACCCATATCGTCTGATAAGCAAATTCCTGCATTTATTTCGGATAATAATCGCATCCACTCATACCCTTTTTGCTGATACGGACGCAATGCTGCTTTCACCGATGTTGGTACTTTATAAACGGTATGGTGGATATCTTGCCAGTCTCGCCATTTTTGCCACCAATCCTCTTTTATAATAAATTTAAAAGATTGCAATTGTGCAATTTCTTTGGCACTTATTAAAAGCCATTGAGGAAAGGAGATAGTGTCTTTTTCAATTTTTGCTTGTTTTAATAATGCACCATAGTTTTCTATCCATTCATCTTCCAAAATACCAATGCTGTTATCGTTTAGCAGTATATTTTTTTGATTATTGTGCAATACTTTTTGTAGCTCGGTCAGATTAACTATTTCTGTACCAAAGGAAATTTTTATTTTAGCTTCGACTAAATAATCGGTTGTTTTTAGATTGGTTATTTCTGTTTTAATAGCAAATTGTGAATACCTAAAATGGTTCAACATATCCATTCCTATTAATTCCACATTGTTTTCAAGCAATTGATGATAACATTTTAAAAACCAATGTTTCTTTTTTGCTTCCTCAAATGACAAGTAAAAATAGCCGTTCATTTGTTTGGCAAAACTTGGATGTAACTCCTTTATATTTTTCAAAAATTCATTCTCTAAAAATTCATTTCTTTTTATAGTATATAATTCGCCTTGTATGGTAATGTCATGATTTTCTTTAAAAATACCTTCTACTATTACTTCATCATATTTCCATTGTGGCGTAAGCATAAGAAACGAACCGCTATTTATTTCACTCAAATAAATACAGTTAGTGGGTGCTGAATCTATTATTTTTCTTACTAAAATATGCTCTTTTTTTATCTTATATTTTTGTTCCAGCGGATGGATAATATGCTGAATAAATGAACTGGTGTTTTTGCCAAATTTTTCCGGTTTTAATTCTTGAAGCCAATCTAATGTTTGGGTGTCTGTATTACTTAATAGATAATATACATTTCCATATTCCAATAAAAAACTATTTCTATTAAATTGTTCTAATTCAATTTCTTTATTATCTAAAGTAATATGACATTGCAAGGACAAATCGCCAGTGGTTGTTTTAATCACTTCAAATGAAATTACAGGCGTTTCAGTAGAAAATTTGCAGGGAGCAATAAGTGGATTATTTGTTTTTGGATTAATCGTTTTATGATAAATAGAAAATTCATCTTGCACACTAATGATTTCAACAAAACAATCTCTTAAATATCTTTGCATGGCTTTTTGAAGATAGGAATCCCGATTGGTGCCCATTTTTTGTTTTTTATGAATTTTAGCAAATTCTGAAAAACGAAATAAGATATGTTCTATTGTAAATTTTTCAATAATTACTTTAGTGTGTATTGGAAAAGATTTAGCAAAAGCCTCAACATCATCTATTTTCAATTGGTCGTACAAAAATTTTGTTTGAGTTTTTGATTTATATATTTTCAATAACTCAAAAGCAATTTCAGGTTCTTTAATTTTTGTTGGATTAAAGCAAAGCGCAAGTTTAAGATTTGTTTTTTCTATCGCCATAATATATTCGCAAAAATGAGCGTTTTTATTGATTTATTTTAAAAAGAATATCTACAAATCTGTAAAAAACATACGAATTCTAAATAAAACCGACCGAATACTAAATATGATACATGGATAAAAAGATGATTTTGTAAGTTTAAAATGAATTATCAACGAAACATAATCATAAAACTTTAAGCTATGGACATTAGAGAATTTGAACTACCGCCAGAAGGCTCTTTTAATAAGCCCATTTCAGAAAATATACATAAAGAAAAATTCCAAAAGGAAGATAAAGTTATACGCAAATCATCTATTTCAAAAAAGAAAAAGGATACTTCTCCTCGTAAAAAATCGTCTTAAGTTCTACTTATAGGAAAGAATAGATAGCTGTTGGGAGCAAAAACTAAATTCATATTCTTGATTGGAGCCAATTATTAAAAGTCGGTTGGTTGTATATTTTTTTACCATTTCTAAATACCAATCTATAGCTTTTGCATCAAAATTGGAAGTAGGCTCATCTAATAATATAACGGGAGAATCCGTCATGAATGCTAAGGATAATTTCAATCGCTGTCTCATTCCTGATGAAAAATTTTTGATATATTTATTTTGATGAATTTCCAATTGTGCCATTTCCATAAATTCATTTTTGGAGGCTATATTCATTTTCCTAAAAGACGCATGAAAATCGTATAATTCACTCAAGGTAAAATCTTCAATTAATGAAATATACGGCGCCGCATACATAATGTGCTTTGCTATCTCCGATTCATCTGTAATAATTTTATCTTTAAAAGTATATTGTGCGTTTCCTGAGGTTGGCATTAATCCGTTAGAAATTACTTTTAACAAAGTGGATTTTCCGCTTCCATTGGGGCCAACAATAGCATATTGTTTTCCCTGTTCAAATTGAAAATTGATTTGTTTGAAAATCCATTCAAACCCAAAGCGTTTACTGATATTTTCGAGTTGAATATTCAAATTAATCTATTCCTTTAATGATGCCTCTTTCGGAGCTGCGAATAAAATGTACAATATAATCTCTCACGGAGGAAGTGGGAATTTCTTCTTCTATTTTCGCCAATGCTTGCGAGGTATTCAATCCATTTCCAAAAATAAGTCGATACATATCTTGAATTAAATGAATGTCTTCTGTTGAAAAATTTTGACGTTTTAAGCCTACCGAATTGATGCCGGCATATTGTGCTGGATTTCGCATGACCAAGCAAAACGGCGGAACATCTTTTCCAATCATACTTCCACCGGAAATAAAACTATGTTTTCCAATTTTTGTAAATTGGTGTGCACCGCTCATGCCGCCAAAGTATGCATAATCTTCAATGGTAACATGTCCGGCTAAATTGGTGGAGTTGGCTAAAATGCAATGTGCGCCAATATTGCAATCGTGTGCTACATGTACATAAGCCATCAACATAGTATCATTGCCTATTTTGGTTGTGCCACTTGCGTCTGTTCCTCGATTTATGGTGGCACATTCGCGAATCACAACTCTATCACCAATTTCTACTGTGGAATATTCTCCGTGAAATTTTAAATCTTGTGGAATAGCTCCAAGCACTGCGCCTGGAAATACCTTACAGTTTTTTCCTATTCTTGTTCCAGGAAAAATAGTAACATTTGGTCCTATCCAAGTATCCTCTCCAATTATTACATCCTCATAAATGGAAGTAAAATGCTCGACTATAACATTTTTCCCAATAGATGCTTGTGGATGTATAAAATTATTCAAGTGATTGTTTTATGCAAATATAAGAAAAGATAGAGTGAAAGTGAAAGTGAGAGTTTATTCTACAAGGAATATTCTTTTTCAGCGTTGATGTATTTTTCTGTCAGAAACTGTGCAAACCGACTATTTGAAGTATGACCGGGTTTGTATGCAATTAATTTTCCTTTAAAATAGGTTTGCGTCAAAGCCAAATCTCCAATAATATCTAATAGTTTGTGGCGTGCCGCTTCATTATCATACGTTTGATACAATGGATTTAAAATTCCCATTTCGGGAATAGAATTTGCGGATTGATGAAAGGTAGTGGACAGCCATTGTATTTTTTCTTTACTCAAGGCGGATTCAGAAAACACCAAGGCGTTATTCAGATTTCCACCTTTTATCAACCCATTATTATACAAAAACTCTATTTCATGTAAAAAACAAAAAGTTTTTGCAGGAGCAATTTCTGCCGCATACTCTTTTATATCATTTAAAACTGCATATTGATGTTTAATCATTTTAGAAGGAAAATCAATTAAACAAGTAACTGAAAAATTTTCATGGGGTAAAAAAATATATTCAGCACCCACTTCTTCATCTTTCCATTCAATTACCTCTTGTATTTCAAATATTTTCTTATGGGAATTTAATTCCAAAATATTTTCATTCAATATATTTTCTATATAAAAACGAGCGCTGCCATCTAAAATTGGTATTTCTTTATTATCAATTTCTATTAATGCATTATCAATTCCTAAGGCATATAAAGCGGATAATAAATGCTCAATAGTAATAATCTCTACATTGTTTTTTTGAATAGAGGTACTGCGGTTGGTATTATAAACATTTGCTGCTTTTGCTGGAATATAAAGTGTAGGATGGATGTCTGTTCTACAAAATTGAATCCCAAAGTTTTCAGGAGCAGGTTTTATCGTTACGTTTGCCATTAATCCTGTATGCAATCCTGCACCAGAAAATTGTATAGGTTGAATAATTGTTCTTTGTAAAGTCAAGCTACTTTTTTACAGGATTATAATAGTTCAGTATAACAAATATAGTAACTTTTGAGATAATGTTATTCTTTGTTTTTCATTTTTAATTCCTCTAATGTTGTTTTTAGTTGGCGTACCTCTTTCTCCAGTTCTGGTAGATTTTTATATACTACTGTTGCTTTAAAATGTTGTTTTATATCTATAGCCGGAGTACCGGACAAAGCCAATCCTTCTTTTTTTATATTGGAAGCAATGGCGCTTTGTGCATTTATTTTGGTATAAGGTGCCACCGAAATATGCCCGACAAATCCAACTTGCCCGCCAATCATATTGTGATGTCCGATTTTAGTACTGCCCGAAATGCCTGTTTGTGCAGCAATTACGGTATGTTCGCCAATTTCTACATTGTGCGCTACTTGAATTAGATTGTCTAATTTTACTCCTTTTTTTAAGATAGTAGAACCCATGGTAGCACGATCGATACAGGTGTTTGCACCAATCTCGCAATCATCTTCGATTATCACATTTCCCAATTGTGGAATTTTATGAAACGTGCCATTTTCAATGGGAACAAAACCAAAGCCATCGCTGCCAACAACCGCACCAGAATGAATGATGCAATTATTTCCAATAATGCAATGCGCATTAATAGTTACATTTGGATAGATGATGCAATTATCTCCTACTTGAACATTTTCTCCAATGAAAACAAATGGATAAACATGAACATTGTTTCCAATTTTTGCAGACGGATGAATATACGCACGGTCAGAAATTTCTGCGTTAGAATGGCTATTAAAAAGTGTCAAAATATTCGTAAAAGCAGCATAAGCATCGGGTACAATAATAAAATTTCCTTGTAAATTTTCTTTATATAAATTTTCTGAAATAACAATGCAGCCTGCATTTGTTGTGGCAAGAAAATCAATGTATTTTTTATTTGCCAAAAATGTAATATTCTCTGATTGTGCTTCTTCAATCTTTGCAGGAAATGAAATAATATGTTGTGCATTTCCGGCAATTTTGCCTTTTATTTTATCTGCTATTTCTTGGATGGTAAACATCTGTTTTTTTTATTTTTTGGGATAAGCAATGTAATTTTTTACTACTGGATTCGACAGTGAGCGAATATTCCATTGTTCTGTAATTTCCGTAATTTCTTTAATACTTCCATCTTTAAATTTGATATAAATATTGTCTTTATTGGGATTGTAAGCATTGTTCTGTGCACTTCCTTTCAACACCAAATACTTCATTTCATCTGTATTGTATTGATTTTCTAATAATTTATATTTATTCTCAATGGCATTTTCCTCTAAAAATTCAATCTTAAATAACGTTCTGTTTACTATAGAGGTGGATAGAGTTTGTAAGATTGTATCATCACAGTGCATCCACATTTTTAATGCTTGAAAAATATCGTAATCATCTAATAATGCAAATCGTTCTATTTCATTTTCAAATGATTTTTCTTCAAAAGAGTGAGTTAAAAAGAATTTTAAATTATCAGAAATAGCATCATTGCATATCTTATTTTTATAAACTTCTTTTGCTCTTAAAATGGTGTTCCTAAGCATTAAATCAGCCACTAAACTTGTCTTGTGTAAATATACTTGCCAATACATTAATCGACGTGCTACTAAAAATTTTTCTACCGAATAAATTCCTTTTTCTTCTACTACAATATTGTCATCATGCACATCTAACATATTGATGAGTCGGTCATATCCAATTACGCCTTCGCTCACGCCACTATAAAAAGAATCACGGTTCAGGTAATCCATTCTATCCATATCTAATTGTCCGCTAATTAATTGATGTAAAAATTTTTTAGGGTATTTTCCAGTAAAAATTTGAATCGCTGTTTCAATTGGTTTTCCATATTTTTTTTGCAAAGTTTTCATCAATAACAAAGAAATATGCTCATGGTGAATATTCTCCACCAATGTTCCTTCCAATGCATGAGAAAATGGACCATGTCCCAAATCGTGCAATAATATTGCCAATACTGCCGCCTCGGATTCTGCTTCTGTAATGTCGTGTCCTTTTGATTTTAGCACTTCCAAGCTTCTGCTCATTAAATGCATAGCGCCCAAGGAATGATGGAAACGAGAGTGCGTAGCACCTGGATATACTAAAGAACTTAATCCTAATTGTTGTATTCTTCGCAATCGTTGGAAATACGGATGCTCTATCACATCAAAAACTATATCATAAGGAATGGAAATAAAACCGTAAACTGGATCGTTAAATATTTTGCGTTTGTTCATTATAGGAAATGTGTATAAAAGATAATTTGTGTAATTGAACAAATAATTTGCATTTTTTAATACAATATTATTGGTAACTTGCGATAGAAATGTTTTTTTAGCAAAAATAAACAAAACTTTCTACTATTTAATACGACAAACATCCAACTATGAGCGATATTCGAATATTATGGGCTGATGATGAGATAGATTTATTAAAGCCACAAATTATTTTTTTAGAACAGAAGGGCTATACGGTAGAGCCTGTTAGCAATGGACACGATGCATTAGATAAATGCAAAACAGAACATTTTGATTTAATATTTTTAGATGAACACATGCCTGGTATTTCGGGCTTGGAAACGCTATCTCGTATCAAAACTATTAATAAAGATATTCCGGTAGTGATGATCACCAAAAATGAAGAAGAGAATATTATGGAGGAGGCAATCGGTTCTCAAATTGCCGATTATTTGATAAAACCCGTAAAACCAAATCAAATTTTATTATCCATCAAGAAATTAACAGAAAACAAAAAATTAGTTTCTGAAAAAACGGCCACTTCTTACAGACAAGAATTTCAAACTATTTCGATGGAGTTGAATAATGTCAATTCACATCAAGAATGGGCTGAGCTGTATCGCAAATTAATCTATTGGGAATTGGAATTAGAAAAAGCCAACAATCCTGATATGAAAAATATTTTGGATATGCAGAAGAGTGAAGCCAATAAAGAATTTTTTAAATTTATTTCTAAAAATTATTTAAAATGGCTCAAAGAACCCAATAAAGACAGCACTCCTACCCTATCTTATTCATTATTTAAAAACAAAATATTTTCATTTTTAAAAGATGATATTCCAACTTTTTTTATTTTGGTAGATAATTTGAGATACGATCATTATAAAGTTTTTGAAAGCTTGCTAAAAGAAGATTTTAGAAAAATAAGTGAAGATTATCTTTTTAGTATTTTACCAACCACTACACAATATTCTCGCAATGCTATTTTTTCGGGATTAATGCCTGGGGAAATAGATAAAAAATATCCTGACAAATGGTTTTATGATGACGAGAATGCAGGAAAAAATTTGCACGAAGAATTTTTCTTAAACGAACAATTCAAACGAAATAATATCAACTTAAAAACGAGCTATACAAAAATAACTAACCACAAAAGTGGTAAAGACTTAGAAGATACTATTTTGAATTTAATGAATAATAATTTCAATGTTATCGTCTATAATTTTGTGGATATGCTTTCGCATGCACGCACAGAAATGGAAGTTTTAAAAGAACTTGCCAGCGATGAGGCTGCTTATCGCTCGCTTACACTTTCATGGTTTGACCATTCGCCATTATTTAATGCATTGCAAAAATTGAAAGAAAGAAAAGTACGTATCATTATCACTTCAGACCATGGAACGGTGCGCGTACAAAATCCATCTAAAATAATTGGAGATAAAGCCACCACTACTAATCTTCGATATAAAACAGGAAAAAATTTAAACTTTAATGAAAAAGAAGTTTTCTATATTAAAAATCCGGAAGAAGCATTGCTACCAAAATCTAATTTAAGCTCTTCGTATGTATTTGCAAAAGAAGATTACTATTTCTGTTATCCGAATAATTATAATCACTTTGTAAATTACTACAGAAATACATTTCAGCATGGGGGTGTTTCTATCGAAGAAGTAATAGTGCCAATAGCTGTTTTTGAAAGCAAGGTTTGATGTAAATTATGAAAACATTTATCATTACTTCTACTCAACAATTAGAAAGTATTGCGCATACTATTATTGGGTTAACTTTAGAGAATAAAGTGTTTTGTTTGTATGGCAATTTAGGTGCTGGCAAAACAACATTTGTAAAATCTGTATGTGAATTATTAGGAGTTGAAGACAATATATCCTCGCCTACTTTTCCCATCATCAACGAATATAGTTTTTCGGATGGTAAAATATATCATATAGATTTATATCGGTTAAAAACAGAGGAGGAAGCACGCAGTATTGGATTGGAGGAGTATTTATTTTCAGGAGAAATTTGCTTTATAGAATGGCCGGATAATTTTGAAAATTTATTGCCCAATAATTATATTAAACTATTTATTCGTAAATTAGAAGATGATAGCAGAGTTATAGAAATAATTGAACATTAATTTTTTATATTTTTTCAATCATTCTCACACAATAAAACAAAAAACTAAATCTTTATGGAATCTATGCTGGGAAAGATAAAAGCAGAATACGCACTTTATCCAAAAGAAGTTTTAGCGGAAATAGGAAATAATAAAAAGTCTTTATTTATTGGAATACCCAAAGAAACAGATTATCAGGAAAAACGAATTTCACTCACCCCCAATTCTGTTGCAGCCTTAATAAATTATGGGTTTCGCATTACAATAGAAAAAGATGCCGGCTTAAATTCTAATTTTTGCAATGAAGAATATATGCAAGCAGGTGCAGATATTGTTTTTAGTAAAGAGGATGTTTTTAAAGCAGATGTCATAATAAAATCCTGCCCTTTAAATCCGGCTGATATTTCTTTAATGCATAATCACCAAATTGTATTTTCTCCAATTTTGCTTCCATCACAAACTAAAACTATGATTAAAGCAATGATGGAAAAAAGAATTACTGCCATTGCCTTTGAATATGTAAAAGGTGATTATAACACCTATCCATTTATGCGAAGTATGAGCGAAATAGCGGGAAATTATGCTATTGCTGTTGCCGCTCGTTATTTAAGTAATGAATATGGACGCGGTGTTTTATTAGGTGGAATAGCAGGACAACCACCCTCTAAAGTAATGATTATTGGTGCTGGCACCGTGGGGGAAGCTGCTGCCAGAGCTGCGTTGGCATTGGGTGCCGTTGTCCAAATTTTTGACGATAATATTTATCGTCTATCACGTTTGCAAAAAGATTTAGGCAATAAAATTTATACTTCCGTTATTGACCCGATAAATTTAGCTAAAAATATTTCGAGAGCCCATGTAGTGATTGGTGCTTTAAAACCAAAGAATGGTAAAACCCCAAAAGTAGTTACAGAAGATATGGTACGTTCGATGAAAAAAGATGCTGTCATTATTGATGTTGCCATCGACCAAGGCGGGTGTTTTGAAACATCAAAAGTTACGAATCATAACGAACCAATTTTTGTTAAACACGGTGTGATACATTATTGCGTTCCAAATATTGCATCCAATGTTTCAAGAACTGCCAGCTATGCTTTGGGTAATATTTTAGCTCCTATTTTAAAAAGTGCTGCAGATGCAGGTGGGGTAGAAAACGTACTAAAATATGACGAAGGATTAAGGAAAGGTGCCTATCTCTATAAAGGTGCACTTACTAAAGAATTTATTGCCCAAAAATTTGATTTAAAATTTATGGATTTAGAATTATTACTCAGCGCAGATTTTTAATTCGCACCAAACCATCGTTTCTTAAAATCATTTTTTGTTGGAATGGGTAAAAGGATAGATGTAAATAAAATGCCAATTAATATTAATGGAATTACAGCAGCATGATACGTTTGAGGATTTATCCACCAGCCAATTAATAATGTAATTAATAAAATTCGGTAGAATTTAGTGTAAGAAATCAACCACCTGGGCGTATCTTTTTTAAAGGCAAATAACATCAATGGAACATTGAATGGCATTGCCCATAAAATATTCAAATTCCATTTGGTAGTAAGATGCTCTGTGCCAAACCACATAAATAAAAAAAGCCATCCCAATAACCCTAAAATAGAAAAATATACAACTGGAATAAGTTTATTTTTTGAAAATACTGCATATTTAATTTGCAATATAAAAATTAAAACAAATAATAGCCAAAATATCAAACCTGGAGTAATCCAATTAGGAGATTGATATTCAGGTATCGCCTCTAAAATAATATAATTTGTATTCACTAACGGCTTACCATCTACGGTGGCGCTATCACATAATTGCATTAATTCATCGGGCAAAAATGTTCGTCCGTATTTTGCTTTTTTATCCGTTGGAAGTCCAATTAATAAATCCATTCCAAAATCCAACCATTCATTAGGAACATTTCTATCTATCAATTGACGATACGTCGCATTATCATCTGCATCCGGCTTATACTCTCTTTTTTTGAATAAAGAAAAAAGTACATCCCGTGGTCGAGTAGAGCAATTGTCAAATAAAAAATCATATTTATAATATTTATTTTCTTCGCGAGCATTGATCGTTAATCGTTCAAATAATAATTGTTTTTGTTCTTGTGTCAGATTTAAAGATTGTTCTCGTATCCAGCGATTTTCCTCTCGATACATTGCTTCAAAATCTGCATAATTATCAATAGATTCAAAATATAGCAATTTTCCTTTTATAAAATTATATAAAAAATTAGGCTCCCCGAAGTCGAATGTTCCATAATTATATACAAAATCCCACCCTAAAATACTGTCTTTAATGCGGATAGCAGTATGTCCAAAATTCTGATAAATTTCATGGTCAGCTCTACCAACAGTCAGCAAACTTGCTTTAGCAGAAGATGATAAAGGCGGAACTTTTACTTCCCTTTCTGTGCTAAAAGCAATTTGTGTTACTAATAAAAAAGTTAGCATCACAATAATTTTCCACGAATTTACCTTCATACCACGAAGATAGATATAAAACTTTTTATACAAAAAGATGTTTTTAGTTATATGCCCAAACGAAGCAATTTTTATTTTATAATCAGTCTGATTTTTAGTGTAATTTTACTAAGTTCAAAATGTCAAACGAGTAAAAAAACACTTGTATCCACTGCCAATCCACTAATAAATAAAACAGCCATGAGTGAAGCAAGCATCAAAAAAACAGAAGAAGAATGGAAAAAAGTTCTTACAGATGAGGAATATTATGTTCTGAGACAAGCAGGCACTGAAAGACCTTTCACTGGAAAATATACAGATTTAAAAGCAGATGGAAATTATTACTGCAAAGCGTGTGGAAATTTATTATTTACGTCCAATACTAAATTTCACAGCGGTTGTGGCTGGCCATCTTTTTATGATAATGCTGGAAATTCTGCTGTTGAAACACGTATGGATAATAGCCATGGAATGACACGCATAGAAGTGCTTTGTAAAAAATGTCATTCTCATTTAGGACACGTATTTAATGATGGTCCAATGGATAAAACTGGATTGCGATATTGCATCAATTCTGTTTGCTTGAATTTTGAAACAGAATAATACCCTATTAATGAAAAGCAAATTGATTAATAATTGACTCTAAATCTTCTTTAAAATCGGTGCTTTTCCGTGGGAGATATTTATATATTTTACAATCTTCCTCTACAGAAATATTTCTCAACTGTAAATGTTGATTGATAAATTGCATTTCTAAATCAGGAATGATATCCTTAAAAGTCAATGCTACATCCATGATTGACTTATTAAAATCAACCAAATTATAGATACCAGTGGGTACATTTGCAAATAAAATTTCAGTAAGATATTGTGCCGCTTTATTTACTTCTATAAAAGAGCGGATTTGTTGTCCGTCTCCATGAATAGAAATCTTTTTCAAAAAATTAGCTTCAAATGCAAAATGATTAATAACCGCATCAAAGCGCATGGATTGGTTAAAGCCATACACATTTCCTAATCGTATAATATATGTTTGAAGATTATTTTTTTTCATCAATCGCTCAACAAACGCCTCTCCTCTCATTTTGGAAATACCATAATTTGTTCTTGGATTTGGCTTTGCGCTATCTGTAATTTTTTTTCCTTTTGCAGAGGCACCATAAATAGATAAACTACTTACATGAATAAGCGTTTTTACATTACTTTCTTCTATAGCATACGTCAATTCTGCCGTTCCCCAATGATTAATTTGTTCATATAAATGAGGATCAGCATCTGCAAATGCCGGCGTTATTTTAGCTGCTAAATGAAATACAACATCGATTCCTTCTAATTCTTTTTTTAATTTGCGGGTATCTAAAATATCGCCTTGAACAAATCGGATATTGGTAATACTTAAACAAGAACACAAGAAAAAACTATATCGGTCTTTATTCAAATTATCATACACTATAATTTCTTTTATTTTAGGAATTTGTCCTAAAACTTTTACCAGCTCTGTTCCAATATATCCAGCACCTCCAGTTATTAATACTCTCATTTTGAATTAGTGATTTGTTATTCGATTTTAGTAATTTATTCGTTATTTTATCAATTCAGTATGCAAGCCACATTCTGTTTTTTTCAATCCAAACCAACGCGACATGCGTTCATCTCCCATTTGTTCTGGATTAATTTTTCGTGTACAAGGTTCGCATCCAATGCTGGTATAACCTTGCGCATCTAATGGATGATGTGGGATTTTATTTTCTTTAATATATGCCCAAATCATTTGTTTTGTCCATTTCAACATTGGATGATAACGCATGGCTCTTTGAGGCGTGCGTTGCTCTTCTTTCATTGCTGCTCTGTTCGCATTTTGATCAGCCCGAACACCATTTATCCAAATATCAAATGATTGTAAAAGTGGTTCCATAGGAGCTACTTTATTCAAATAGCAACAAAAATCTGGGTCAGAAGTGAACAGTAATCGACCATTTGAATCTTTTTGCATATTACGAGGCGTGGACGATTTGGTATCTATTACTTTTAACCCAAATAAATTGGCAATTTCATCTTTATATTCTATCGTTTGAGGAAATAAATAGCCAGTATTTAAAAAATAAATTGGAATAGAATTATCAATCAATGAAATGATATGTAACATTGGGATAGAGTGCGTCTGAAAGGAAGAGCTGGCAAACATAGTTTTTCCATCCTCTCTATATGCTTCTATTTTTTTGCGAATAGCATCAATTTCTTGTTCAAAAGCCATAGAATAAAATTAAAACCTTCTGATTGATACTAATACTGAAATGCATTAATAAATTATTAGAAATATTAAAACGAATATCCATATTATTTAATATTAAAAATAATGTATCCTCGCCCTCGGTATTTTCCCCGCTGCAACTGCTATACCGATTATTCTTTTATTCCTAATCCCAACATTATTTCAAAAATACTATTTGTTTTGTTGATTTTATGGCTTGTAGTCGGACGGTGAGAACACCCGACGAGGGCAACAGGAGCTTTATTATGAACTAAAATTCTATTATATTTGTTGGATTATTGGAACGTATATCTAAAATGAGTAATACATTAAACAATGGAAGTAAAATAAACTTCCTTAGAAAGAGAAAGAACTGGTCGTAAGGTAACTTGACTCAACTGATTGAAGCGTCAGAGAAATCATTGGAAAGTATGAACTTGTGTTCTATTAAATAACTTAAAAAATGGATGCTAATACAAAAGGTGTATTACTTAATGTGATTGATATCTACTTCAAAAATAAAAAGCATTTGCTCAAAAATAATAAATAAAACTATGACATTTCAATTTATTCACGATAACAGAGGCAATACAACAGGTGTATTTATTCCTATTGAGGAATGGCAATCCCTAAAAACTAAATATACAGATTTGCAAAGGGAAGAAGCGGAAAACATGGTGGAGCTTGCTCCTTGGCAAAAACAAATTATTGATGCGAGGTTAAACGATTATTACAAAAATTCTACAGATGTAGCCGATTTTGATAAAACTATTGATGATATTGAAAAAAGCCTATGAGCTATCCTTTTGTAAACAGACCTGGTGTAAGGCTTGATATTATTAATGGTACAGATTATTACAAAAACATTAACCCTGAACTTGCTAAACAGTTTTTGTTTCGTATCCGTGAAGCTAAAGCCTATATTGCCCGCTATCCGCTTGGGTTTCAAATAAAGTACAAAGAAGTAAGAACCTTGCTGTTAAAGCAATTTCCTTATCATATCCATTACCTTATTGACGATAACAAAAAACAAATTGTTATACTTGCTATCATTCATGCTTACAAAAATTCGCAAGATTACTCTAATAGATAAAACAATAAAAGCCTAGACTTACCGGGCTTTTTTATCACTCTTTTAGTTGTAATTCTTTTGGCACTCCTAATTCTTCTCGTTTCTGTAAATATTCTTGCTTATTAAAATGACCATAAGCATTGGAGTATCGGGCAAACTGTGTTAACGTATCTAAGCTATATTCTCTCTTTCCCCGTCCACACATGGTATTGTCACCGTTGCAACTACCGTATCGTATATTCTTTTATTCCTAATCCCAACATTATTTCAAAAATACTATTTGTTTTGTTGATTTTATGGCTTGTAGTCGGACGGTGAGAACACCCGCCGTGAGCGAGGAAATACAAAAGCGATTATCCACATTATTTAATATTTAAAAAAAGTGTCAGCCTAAAAGAGAAATAATGGAACTATATAAAATCAAAAAATGTTATCTTTAATCAAACAAAATAAAAAACATGAAAAAGAAATTGTATTCTATGCTTTTAATTGCTGTAACTGTAATGCTATTACCAAGTTGTTCTTACAATAGTTTAGTATCTTATGATGAAGCATCTAAAAAGGCATGGGCAGACGTAGAAGCTGCTTACCAACGCAGGAGTGATTTGGTAGGAAATTTAGTGGAAACGGTGAAAGGTGAAGCTAAGTTTGAAAAAGAAACGCTCACAGCCGTAGTGGAAGCTCGTTCAAAAGCGACTTCTATTCAATTAAAAGCGGATGATATTACACCAGAGAATATGGCTAAATTTCAAGAAGCGCAAGCACAATTAAGCGGAGCACTTTCAAGATTATTAGCTGTTGCAGAATCTTATCCTGATTTAAAAACCAATGCACAGTTTGGAGAATTAATGAATGAATTAGAACGTACCGAAAACCGTATTAATATTGCCCGAAGAGATTTCAATCAGTCGGTTCAGGATTACAATACACAAGTTCGCTCTTTCCCGTCTAACATAACTGCTATGTTATTTAAGTTTAAACAACGGGAATCATTCAAAGCAGATCCAGGCGCAGAAAAAGCTCCTAAAGTACAGTTTTAATTATGGCATCAGCAAAAGATTTTTTTAATGATGACGAAAAGGAATCGGTGGTGGCGGCCATTCGTGCAGTCGAATTAAGCACCAGTGGAGAAATTCGTGTGCATATAGATGACCGTTGTGATGGCGATGCTTTTCAGCGTGCTGTAAAAGTTTTTATACATTTAAATATGGATAAAAAACCCTTTCGAAATGCTGTTTTAATTTATGTTGCCGTAAAAGACAAGAAATTTTCTATAGTGGGTGATATTGCCATTCATGAGAAGGTTGGAGAAAAATATTGGAAAAAGATTTTAGTAGAAATGGAACACCATTTTAGTTTGGGGCTATTTACAGATGGAATAAAAGAAGCTATTCAAACGGTTGGGTACACCTTATCAAAATACTTTCCGGCAATAGATGAATTAGATAAAAATACCTTACCAGATGACATCTCCTTTGAATAAAATATTTTTATCATTATTAATTTTAATTCAACTGGCTGTTGGTGCACAATCTGTTGACAGAGAAGGTATTCCCGACAAACTAAATCCTCCAAAATTAGTAAATGATTTTGCTGGAATATTGAGTGATAATAACTTACAATCATTAGAAGAAAAATTAGTAGCGTATAACGATTCTACATCCACACAAATTTGTATTGTTACCGTAAAATCTATTGGAGATTACAGTATTGAGGATTTCGCTGTACGATTGGGGCGCAAATGGGGCGTTGGTGAGAAAGATAAAAATAATGGCATTCTAATTACTGTTTCCAAAGAAGAGCGCAAAGTAGATATTGAAATTGGATATGGATTGGAAAGCCATATTACCGATTATGACAGTAAACATATCATTGACGAGTTAATTGTTCCCGCATTTAAGCAAAGTAATTATTACGAAGGATTGGACGCTGCAACCAACCGAATCATTGCTCAACTGCAAGGAATTTATAAAAGGGATAACTATTCGCAAACCAATAATGACAGTATTCCAACATGGGTAATTATTTTCATTATTATTTTCATTGTACTATTTTTTATTTCAGCAATAAGCTCTGGCGGAGGTAGTAATTCTGGAAGAAGCAGCGGCGGCGGTTGGACTTGGAGCAGTGGCGGTGGAACACCCTGGATTGGCGGAGGTGGAAGCTCATGGGGAGGTGGCGGTAGCTCTGGTAGTTTTGGCGGATTTGGCGGCGGTAGCTTTGGCGGCGGCGGCAGTTCCGGAAGTTGGTAGGGTTTTTGTTAGTAGATACTATAATAGACCAAATTAAAATTCGTTTTAATAAATAAATCAAAAAAATAAATGCAAAAAATTATTGTTTTTCTACTTGTAATCCTTTCTTTAAATGCTTGTCAGTCGGATAGAAAAGGCGTGGAATTTAAAAGAATAGACAACCTCGATTTGGGAAATTTATCCAAAGGTGCTGCCAAGATGAAAGGAACAGCCATCTTTACAAATTTGAGCGATGACAATTTAACTATCAAAGACATGATTTTGGATTTTTCTGTGGATGGTAAAGATGTTGGGACTATCGTTATAAAATCAAACAATACAGTAGCTGGAAAATCAGAATTTTCTGTTCCTTTTCAATATTCTTTTGATACAGATGCCCTAAAAGTGGAAGGACATGATGCTTCTTCTACTTATGCTGTTTTGTTAAAAGGAACTTTAACGCTATTGGATGCTAATAAAAAAGAAGTAAAATCAGAACTGAAGTTTTCTACTTCTTATGAGTATAAAACCAATAAAGAAATTAGACAAGATAAACGAGACGACAGAAAAGAAAAACGAGAACAACGAAGAGAAGAACGTAAAGCAAAACGAAATAATTAAAAAAATAAATGAAACATTTTTTCTTTCTATTGTTCTTCGTGATACTATCATCTGCAACCATACAAGCAGAAGACACCAAAGAACCTTATTTAGTTAAAACCAAAGACTTTCATGTCAATAATTTTTCTTTATCAGAAATAAATCTCGGCATTACAGCTGTTATTTACAATCCATACAAAGTAAAAGTAAAGGTGGAAGAAATATTGATTGATGTTTTTATTGGAGATAAAAAATTGGGAACTATTACGGAAGCCGACAAGGTGAAAATTCCTAAAGAAAGTGCTTTCGATTTGCCCTTAACTATCAATGTAAAAACAGGTCCCACCTTATCCAAATTCATTACCGAAGGCACTAAATTAGTCTTAGGGCAAAAAATAAAAGTGGACTACAAAGGTTATGTAAAAGTGAGAGCACTTGGCTTTATTCCCGTAAAAGTGAAAATAAATCAAACCGCTTATTTTACTATGAAAGATATTTTAAAATCAGACGACAAACCTGCTGCAGATTCTATAAGTAAAAAGACTACACCTGAAAAATCTATTATGAAAGAAGACAGCACCAAAACCAACAAGCAGAAAAAATAAAATCGTATCTTAGCAAGGATGAGCCAACCCAACAATAAATCATCCTTATTCAAAAGTTTCACGACACTTTTTTCAGGATTGTTGATGTTGCAAATCATTAATTTTCTTTATTCATTATTACTCCCAAAATATTTTACGCCAAATTCGTTTGCAGAATTTGGAATTTTTACTTCCATCGTTTTTATTTTTATTGAAATTATTAATGCAAAATTTGATATAGCCTTGATGCTGGGCAAAGATGAAATAAACACCAAAAATATTTTAGATGCTTCATTTACTGTTGCTGTTATTGCCTCTCTCCTTCTTTTATTAATAGAGTTGCCATTCTATTTTGTTTTGCCAAAAATATATTTCCTTTTACCTTTTACTATTTTTCTATATGGCGTGCACCAACCCATTTTGGTATATCTAAACAAACAAGAATATTACAAAAGCATCAATATATTCAGAATTATACAAGTATTGATTACTTGCATCATTACATTATCGCTTGGCATGGCAAAGATAAATCATGCGTTAGTAATAGGGTTTT
The DNA here is from genome assembly GCA_039797705.1 of Bacteroidota bacterium. GTDB lineage: Bacteria > Bacteroidota > Bacteroidia > Chitinophagales > JADIYW01 > JADJSS01. The sequence continues at coordinate 2,457 of JBDKHK010000153.1, read as the reverse complement.
GCAGTGGAATAATCGTTTCAACTTTATTTGTTTTAAAATTCATTCGTCCAAATTTTTCGTGGCAAAAAACAAAAGAAATTTGGAAACAATTTGACCAATTTCCTAAATATGGCACATGGTCTGCTTTGTTTAATAATTTCTCTCGCAACAGCGTTCCTTTAATATTATCTGCATTTTTCACCCAACAATTCGTTGGATATTATTCTTATACCGTCCGTTTATTAAACGCACCAACGGGAATGTTTTCTTCAGCATTAGGACAAGTATATTTTAAAAAAGCAAGTATTTTAGATGATTTTGCTTTAAAATCAATTACACAAAAAATAATCAAAAACACCTTTTTAATTTCCATTATTCCTACATTATTTATTTTATTTTTTGGAAAAGAATTATTTCAATTTTTATTTAATGATGCATGGATAGAATCGGGAAAGATAGCACAGTACCTTATTTTATGGTATTTTATGGGTGTAATTGTTTCGCCTATTTCTACTATTTTAGATTTGAAAAATAAATTAAAATTTGAGTTTCAATTTAATTTTATTTTGTTGATTGGAAGAATTTCAGCCTTATGCATAGGTGGATTATTGCATAATTTTTATGTAGCCATTTTATTGTATTCCATTATCGGCGTTATGATGAATATTTACTTGCTGTACTATATTGATAAAAATATTTTACCAACTACAAAGCAATAAATTATTTGTTCATTCAATATTTATGCAAATGCTGGATTATCATTTTTCATTGGTATCAAGCTCATTGCTCTTTCAGAAATAGCGGTAATACTCAAGCTTGGATTTACTCCCGGATTAGCTGAAATCATACTACCATCGCACACCATCATATTTTTATAATTGAAAACAAAATTATTTTTGTCAATCACTCCTGCAGAAGCATCTTTTCCCATGCAAGCTCCCCCTAAAATATGTGCAGTAGTGGGAATGCCAAACAATGTTTCTGTATTAATTACCATTGCTTTTCCATTAATAATTTTTTCTATTCTATGCGCAATTTCTTGAGCCTTTGGATTGAATGCTGTTGGCGCAGGACCTGTATCCAATTGAGTTTTCATTATACCAATATTCATTCGCTTAAAACTCAAGGTAGAATCGATACTTTCCATATACAATAAAATATGTGTACGCTTACTCCAATCATCTACAAAAATTACTTTAAGATTGGCAATCGGATGTAATACAAAATCTTTTATCATATTAAATAGGCGAATAAAAATGTTTTTCCCTTGTACCATCGGGGCCATAAAAATACGCCAAAAGCCTGCTCCTTCCGAGTATTTCACTGGCTCTACATGTCGGCTTTCATCAATATTAATAATAGAACCAATGGCAATTCCTTCAGAAAATGAAACATCTTTATCGAATGTAGTTACGCCAATTAAACTTTCAGAATTAGTGCGAATTCCGGTGCCTACTTTATCCGATAATCTTGGTAAAGAAGTTTCTTTTAGTTTCAATAATAAATCAACCGAACCAAGCACGCCACCTGCAAAAATTACTGACTTTGCGGTAACTTTGTCTTTCTTAGAAAACCAAGACAAGGAATTTTTATAAACGATTTCATAGCCTGCGCTTCCATCTTCGTTAAGCGGAACCACATCCACCACTTCCTTTTCTGCCATTATTTTCACACCTAATTGTTGCGCAAGATGTAGATAATTTTTGTCCAACGTATTTTTGGCATTATAACGACAACCCAACATACAACCGCCGCATAAATTACAGCCGGTTCTATCGGGCCCTTTTCCATCAAAATATGGATCGGAAACTGTTTCATTTGGCTTGCCAAAATATACGGCTACCTCTGTTTTATCAAATGATTTCTCATCTCCCATTTCTTTAGCAAGTTGCAACATTGCTTTGTCGCTTCTACTCATGTATGGATGTTTTTCAGCCCCCAACATTTTTTTTGCTAATGCATAAAATGGTTTTAAATTATCTTCCCAATTTTCCAATCCATTCCAATGACCACTATTGTAAAATTCTGACTTAGGAACGGGCAAAGTATTAGCATACACTACCGAACCACCGCCTACTGCCACACCGCTCAATACGGCAACGTGACGATAAAAAGTAAGTTTAAACAAACCTTGCAAACCTAATTTTGGCAGCCACATCCACTTGCGCAAATTCCAATTTGTTGTAGGAAAATCTTCAGCATTTTTAAACCATTTACCTTTTTCAATTACAAGAACTTTGTATCCTTTTTCTGCCAAACGCAAAGCTGAAACGGAACCGCCAAAGCCACTGCCAATAATTACATAGTCGTATTCATGAGGATGAGCCATAAAAAATAAATTTAGATAGTACAAAGTACAAGTTAAGATTTATTTTTAAAATAGAAGAAAGATAAGTTTTTTTTGAGATGACTAAAGTATATACTTACCTACAGTTTATTAAATAAAGAATTAAGAAAAAATTAAAAATATAAGTATAG
>JBDKHK010000152.1:0-78976 GCA_039797705.1 Bacteroidota bacterium | reverse complement strand
GTTCTGGATTTATAAGGAACAAACACTTCTACTTTATACAAATTAGTATCAAATTTTGTGCGTTCCATATTTTGAATGCGCTTTAAAAATTCTTTCCCAGTGCTTAATCGTTGGTAATATTCTTCTTTAGAATTTAAATAACTGAATGTTTTTTCTAAATCATTTCTAATATTTCCTTGCAATGCACAGAAATAATCTATCTTCAAAATAGTGATGACTAAAATATCCCATAAATAATTAGTCATTCTTTTATTTTCTAATTGTTCATACGCTTCAAAAAATTCTTTGATATAGGCTTGTGTCGTATTCCAGGCTAATTCTTTTTCTTCGGGAGAATATGGGAAAATAGTAGGTTCTTGAATGTGTTCTGCATTAAATTTTGTAATAAATTCATCATCATAACTGTCTGCATTCATACAAATTTCTCTTAGTACATCATAAACTTTATAAGGTTCTGCATCACTTATAGGACAACTGTATTTAAAATATAAATGATTATTTTCTAAGACAATTTGAGAAGTTGTCAGTGGTGTAAAATTTAACTGAGTCACTTGTCGTAAAACAGGGACACGTTTGGCATTTTCAATTTTTAAAAAGGGGGTAGTTGCTGAAAAGAAAATATCATCTATATCTATTTGAACGATTACAGAACCGTGCGGAATTTTATAAGTTGTTTTATCGCCATTTGCATATTTTTTTTCTATTTCAGGATTGATGTAATTCATACATTCTCTGATGGCATTGGCATATTCTCCTGCATTGTATAACGCTTGTACTTTGTCCCATAAATCTACATTTATGTTGCTTTTAAGAGAGCCTACTATTGTTTTATGGAATGACAAATTGGTTTGCATACGATTTGTAAAATTTCAAAGTTATATTTCTAACGGATAAGATACAATTTGATGGTTACTCTTCCATTCTTATTTTTAAACGACATTTATTTTTATTCAGTACTTTTTTTTTATTTGGAACTGTTCGGGCAACAAATCTCCCGTCAAAAAAACCATCTTTAATTTGTTTTTTACGAATGCTGGATTTTATCTGTTTTAATGTTTGCTGCTTCATTTACACAAATATACTTTAAAATGGACGTTGATTATATGAATAGAACATAGATAAATTAATAATGATTGAAAAATTTAGTTAATAAAATGACAACGATATAGATACCCATTTTTTACTAACCAAATATAGTTTTATTAAAAATTTGATGCATCTTTGTATAAAGAAAATTGATATGATTATTCGTTGGATATTTCGGTTCATCTTTAAGTTATTAGGATGGCAGCTTAAAACAGAAGCTATTAAAGGGATTAAACAATCTATTACCATTGCCGCACCACATACAGCAAATATGGATTTGCCGATTGCCAGTGCTGCTTTTGATATGATGGGTTTGCCCTTGCGTTTCACGGTTAAAAAAGAATGGGTACGTTTTCCATTTAAAGGTATTATGACCAATTTGGGCGCCATTGCTATTGACAGAAGCCCGAAAAAACCTGGCGATCCACGCCCAAGTATGGTGGATGCTATGACGAATTTATTTAAAGAAAACCCCGAATTGCATGTTATGGTAACGCCTGAAGGCACTCGTAGCTTGCGCACAGAATGGAAAACGGGATTTTGGTACACTGCAAAAGCAGCCAATGTTCCTATTTTATTAGGATATTTAGATTATAAAAATAAAATTGCAGGAATCGGAAAGATTATTTATCCGACAGATTTGGAAACAGATATGCGTGCAATGATGGATTTTTATAAGGACATCACACCTTGCCATCCTGAGAGGTTTAGTTTGGATCAACGGTATATCTAATCTGTTTTGGGTAGTATAGTTTGGTGATATTGAAAACAGTACAATATCTTACCTTTGCAATACAATATTATTATTATACAATATGCTGACAATTGCTTCTAAATTTATACTTATTAGCTTGGGATGGACTTACCGAGTTGACCAATTGAAAAAAATAGACAAATGCGTGTTGGTTGTGGCTCCGCACACCTCTGCTTGGGATATGGTGATAGGAAAAGCCGTTTTTGTGCTGGAAAAAATACCTGCAAAAATTGCGATTAAAAAAGAAGCGTTTTTTTGGCCTTTTAATTGGGCGTTAAGGTATTTAGGTGGAACTCCTATTGACAGAACACCAAAAGATGGAAGTAAGGAGCGCATTAGTTTAGTAGATGCCATGGCACATTCTATCCAAAAAGAAAAATTTATCTGCATGGTAATTACTCCTGAAGGCTCAAGGGGAAAACGTAAACAATGGAAAACAGGATTCTATCATGTTGCTGTAAAAGCACAGGTTCCAATTGCATTAGGATATTTAGATTTTGATACAAAGGAAGCTATTGTAGATGAAATTTTTTATCCAACAGGAGATATGGATAAAGATATGCGTGAAATTATGGCATATTATAAAGATAAAATACATTTGGGAAAATATCCAAACCGTTGTACAACCGATGAACGTTGGAGCTAAATCAATCCCATTTGTGTAGCTGTTTTAATTAGAGTGGCCGTATTGTTTACTTTTAATTTTTCTAACAAATGTTTTCGGTGCGTATCAACGGTAGTGGTGCTGATAAATAATTGTTTTCCTATATCGACACTGGTGAAACCCTCTGCAACCAGTTTTAAAATTTCTTTTTCTCTGCGTGTAAGCAGGATATTATTGTTGGAGCTTTCTTTCAAATTATCAGAAACTTCTTTGGATAGATATTGCTTATACGACATAGTGGATTGAATGGCAACCAGCATTTCTTCCTTGGTAGCATTCTTTAACAAATAACCACTTGCACCATTATCCAGCATATTTTTGACATAGCTGTTTTGATTAAATGTGCTAAGGGCAATAATTTTTATTGTAGGATAAATTTCTTTTATTTCTTTACAAACATCTATTCCGCTTTTATCGGGCAAATTAATATCTAAAAAAATGACATCGGGCTGCATGCGTTGCAAAAAAGCCATACAACTTTGTGCATTCTGTGCGTGACCAATAATATCTATTTCTGGTTCATTATGCATTAATGATGTGATGCCTTCTATAATCATGTAATGATCATCTACAATAAATAATTTGACAGTATTCATGCGAATGGTATTTCTATTATTACAGATGTTCCGTTTTTTTCATTTGAATCTATATTGATTATTCCTTTTAAATAAGCAATTCTATTTTGGATATTAGACCAGCCTACACCTTTAAAATTACTAATATTTTTCACATCAAAGCCTTTGCCATTATCTTCTACCGTAATATGCAATAATTGATTTTCGTTAGATATCTGCACAATTGATTCCGTGGCTTTTGCATGTTTCATTGTATTATTGATGAGTTCCTGAATGACGCGGTAAACGGTGACACTTACATTCATATCTGCATTATAATTTCCCATACCAAACGAACTGTAGTTAATCTGTAGTGCATTCGTTTTTGTTATTGAACTGCAATAATCTTTCAGCGCAGTATCCAGTCCAAATTTTACCAGATTCTCAGGCATCATATTGTGTGCTACTCGCCGCAATTCCTGTATGCCCGAGTCCAGCATATCTACTGTTCGTTCAAACGATAAGGCATTTTCCGAACTCAGTATTACATTTTCTTTCATATTGTTGAGTGAATATTTTACACCGGATAATAAGCCACCTAATCCATCATGCAAATCTTTGGCAATTCTGCTGCGTTCTTCTTCCTGAATTTTCAAAATGGCATCTGTGGCTTGTAGTTGCTTTTCTGTTTCCAGTTCGCTGATGCGTTGTTCCTGTAATTTTTGACGGTTTCTATAGATACGATAGATAAGAAATAATATACTTAGCAAAGCAAAGATGCTTGCTATGAGAACATAGTTAATTATGTTCTTTTGTTGTAATTGCGTTTGTTGTAATTTAATCTGACTTTCTTTTTTTTCGGTTTCATATTTTTTTTCAAATTTTATATAATCTTCTGCTAACTCTTGCTGTGTTTGAATTCTATCTATCGAGTCAGCTTTTCTTGAATAGGATGTATTGGATATAAAATCGTGTTGTAAATATTTTACATCAGACAATGATTCATAAACCTGTTGTTCTAAAGCCTGGGATGGTATCTGTTGAGCTAATTTTAAAGCAATTAGTAATTCATCTTCTGCTTGTTTGTATTGTAATCTGTAAGTATAATCTTGCCCATAAATTAAATGTCTTGTACAGGTTCCGACGAGGTCTAATGTATCAAACTCCGATTCCATACTTTGCATATCTAATGCTGTGCGATGCAAATTATCTACATCACCAATATTATTATAGATAGTTCCTAAATTTTGTAAGGCAAGCGAAACGGAGCGTATTCTCTTATATTTCTTTCCTAAAGTAAACAGTTGTTTGAAAACATCAATAGCATCCGTTGTTTTATCAAGTTCAATATATCCTAATCCTAAATTATTAAGAGAAATAAGCGTGCCTTTGTAGTCATTATATCTTTTACCCAATTCAAATCCTTTCTTCGCATATTCCACTTGCTTATCATACATATCAAGATTGTAATACAACTTTGCTAAATTGCCATAGAGTGTTGCAATATTTACAGTATCTACCATTTCTTCTGATAACTTTAATGCGTAAGCACCATATTTTACTGCGGAATCCGGTTCATTTACATTGCCATATAAACTAAAAAGAGCCTGATAAGCATTTGCCTGATCTTTTTTGTTATTTTGCTTTTGAGCAACATCTAATGCTTTTAGGCAATATTTTAATGCTGCTTGATTATCAAATTTTGCATGATAAATTCTAACGTAAGAATGATATAAAGAATAGCGTTTGTCTTCAGCTTTTAGTTTATTAATTAATAATTCAGCTTGATGATTAAAATACAAAGCAGAGTCATTGTCTTTGTCTAAATAATAATCCTGAATACTATCTAACAAATCTATCTTATATGCATTATCCTTAGTGGTTTTTAATTGCTGTATCCAATTATTTACCTCTGTACAAAATGCTGTATTGGTGTATAGTAATAAAAATATCGTAGTAAATTTTTTCATACACATTGATGTTGCAAAATAGATAAATAATAAAAAGCAGCACATCCTGATTTTTCAGGATTTTCGGACGATATAAAAATCCTGATTTTTCAGGATAAAAGCAACACATATTCTAATCTAAGTTTGCATTATCAGATTCATTACAAATTTAAAATCTAAATAAAATGAAAACAATAATCAACAACAAAACAATGAAATGGTTTTTGGCAATTTTTATAGGCATACTTTCTGCCTGTAATAAAACAGATACCACAAAGCCTGATGGCATTGCTACCGTAACAACAGATAGCCCCATTGAGGTAAATGATTCTACCTATACTTTAGGCGGAAATGTTACGAATCAAGGAGGTTCTAAAGTTACAGAAAGAGGTGTCACTATCGCATTAACAGCCAATCCAATTATTGGAGACCCAGATGGAGTGTCCATTCCTATTGGCGATGGCACTGGTAGTTTCTCTACTAACGTTGCGCCATTTGCAGCAGGACATATTTATCACGTTCGTGCGTATGCAAAAAATAGCAGCGGTGTTGCTTATGGCACAGATGTTACCATCAATACAGGTGGCAGCACAAGCGTTTGTGATACGGTAGATATTCATACAAACATTACCACGCCAACTACTTGGAAATCGGGAAAAGTATATATGGTACGTACATGGGTAAATGTAAATGCACCTTTGGTAATAGAAGCTGGTGCTATTATAAAATTTAAAGACAGCAATAGTGGTATGGAAATTTATGCAAAAACGACGGCAAACGGAACGGCCAGCAATCCAATTATTTTTACTTCATATAAAGATGATAGTTATTGCGGCGATAATAACGGCGATGGTAATGCTAGTACGCCAAGCAAAGGAGATTGGGGTCGTTTAACCATGCGTGGCGATCAACATGGTTCACTTTTTAGATATTGCAAATTTTTGTATGGTGGTGCAACAAATCTTGGAGTAGTTTTAGCAAATTCAGGTACTGGAAATATTCACGATTTCACATTCGACCATTGCACTTTTGCTCATACTTATGGTACAAACAACTATAACACAGCAGCATTCAACGGAGCTGAAATGTATGACGAAACCATAAGCATCGTAACCAATAATATCTTTTATGATAATTCGATACCTATCTTCATTAAGGCAAAATATGCTTTATCCTCAAGCAACATTTACCACAACCCCGATAACACAAACGAAATAAACAAATACAATGGAATATTTGTTTATGGTGGAGGTTTGGGCGGTAGATCTGTTGTATATGGAGAAACAGAGGTTCCCTATGTATTTAATGTCGGAGGAAATGCTACACTTAGTGTTGGCAGTGGAGATTTTCTAAAGATAGATCCTAATGTAATCTTAAAATTCGGACAATCATCTGCTGGACTAAATTTGGGTGATTATCCAAACAATGCAAACATAGCTTCTTCTGTAATATTCACATCCTACAGAGATGATACACGGGGTGGCGATACAAATGGCGATGGCAATACTTCTTCACCCGCTACAGGAGATTGGGATGGATATGGTTATTGGACAACTGGTCATAGTAGTTATATTTGGGTTCATAGTAATGTATTTTATAGTTTACATTAAAATTATTGTTGAATTCAAATAAAGAAAACAAGTATGGAAAATTTAAAAAACATCTATAGCCTGATGATAACAAGCTGTTTGATTGTCTTGATGATAACAAGTTGTCAGGATAAAAAAACACCTTCGCCTGATAATGGCAACAAAGCACCTGCTTGTAATATCATTTCGCCAAGTAATAATGCTACATTCCATTCAATAGATAGTATTATTGTAACAGTTGCCGCCTCCGATACAGATGGCACTATTGCCAAAGTAGAACTGTATGTAGATAACATCATCAATGGTAACCCAAAAACGGCAGCACCTTATACATTTACAATTGCAGCAGGAACATTGGCGGCAGGCAGCCACAGCATAAAAGCCATAGCAACCGACAACAAAGGAGCAACAAGAGATGCTGCTATAAGTGTCAACATTAATTATGTTCCTACTGTTTATATTGGAGGTTATGAAAACAATGGACATGCTGCTGTAGCTAAATACTGGAAAAGCGGCACTGTAACTTCTATCACCGATGGAACCTATTCCGCAGCCATTAATAGTATTTTCTTGTCAGGAAATGATATATATGCTGCAGGATACGAATTTAGCGGAAACACACAATTAGCTAAATACTGGAAAAATGGCACAGGTGTTACGCTTGGCGCAGATGCTTCAGCAGCAAATAGTATTGCGGTAAACGGCAGTAATGTATATGTGGGCGGTTGGGAAGTAGTTAGCGGATTCGATCTTCCACGATATTGGAGCAATGGAACTGCCACATCTGTGGGTGCGTATGATCCATTTGTTTCACAAACTGTACTTGGCAACGGACAATGCACTGGTGTTTATTTAAAAGATAACAATGTTTATTCTGCAGGTTATTATCGCAATTCACAAGGAAGATTTTCACCTTGGGAAACTACAGATGGTTTCATACCAGCCAATACTATACCAAACAACGACAAGCATTGCTTTGCAAATGCCATTTTTGTAAGCGGCAGTGATAAATATGTGGTAGGCACGCAAAACAATGCAACAACAGGATTAGCTATGGTTACCGTTTGGAAAAATGGAGTAGCGACTACGCTTACCGCAGGCACTGTTTCGGTAGGTGTTGCAACTGCAGTTTTTGTTGCTGGAAGTGATGTATATGTTGCTGGATATGAGCAGGAAAATTATTACGGCGGAGGAGCAAAATTTGCCAAATATTGGAAAAACGGAGTAGAGATAAAATTAGCAACTGTATCATCTGCTGCCACAGGTATTACGGTTTTTGGTAATGATGTGTACGTATCAGGCTGGGAAAACAACGGCACGAACAATGTAGCTAAATATTGGAAAAACGGAATTTCTGTAAACCTCACAAATGGTACCTATCCTGCAAGTGCTAATTGTATTATTGTAAAGTGATAATGGAACACAGATAATACGGTTAGGCAGGTAAACACTGACCAATCTACTTTCCGAGCAGAGTCTCACATTGTGCCTGCCTGTAGCAGACAGGGACTCTGCTCAATTTATTTAGACAATGCTTGATTTACACAGAGTTCTGCTTCGCTCTTGGCAAACGCTTAGAAACTCTGCTGGAAAAAAATTAATACTTCGTTTTTTTTCATAAAGATTGTTTGGTGTTGCGGCTCGCCTTTGGCGAGCCGCAACATTATTATTCAAACAAACTCCATTGCTCTTCTTTTAGTAAACGAAATGTTTGCCGGTGATACTTGCAACTGCCATTTTCTTTTACCGCTGCACGATGCTCAATAGTTGGATAGCCCTTGTTTTTCTTCCAGTTATAATATGGAAATTCTTCGTGTATTATTTCCATAAGTTCATCACGATAAGTTTTTGCTAAAACTGAAGCTGCCGCTATTTCTATATATTTTCCATCGCCTTTTATAATAGTTTGATGTGTTATGTTTTGATAGGGTTTAAAACGATTTCCATCAATAATCAATAAATCTATTTGGTGGTTTATTTTTTCTATCGCTTGATGCATCGCCAAATAAGTTGCCTGTAAAATATTAACTTCATCAATTTTAAAATTGTCAATAATTCCAATACCAAAACTAATCGCATTTTTTTCTATAATTGGTCTTAATTCATTGCGCTGATGTTCGCTCAATTGTTTGGAATCATTTAAAAAATCATGCGTAAAACCTTTAGGCAAAATAACGGCAGCCGCTACCACCGGACCAGCAATGCAGCCACGACCGGCTTCATCTACCCCGCAAATAATTTTAGATGATGGAAAATGCTGAAGCATGCGGAAAGATAAGCGTTATTTGTTAATAGTTATTGGATTTTTAATGCTTTCTCTTTTCCGAGCAGAGTCTCTCGTAGAGGACTCTGCGAAATTATTATGCACTGGCTTGATTTACGCAGAGTTCTGCCTCGCTCTTGCCTAACGCACAGAAACTGTGCTTGGAAAGCAAACTTACAATTAAATAATCCTTATCCGAAGCGTCTCACGTCGTGAACGCTGTGAAATTGTTTGGCATTGCCTTTATATAGACTAAGTTTTGTCTCGCTTTTGCACAACGAAAAAATACAGTGGTGAGTGGAAGTTGTTTGATTAAAAAAAATTACTGGATTTTCATTCAATCACTATAAATCAATTACACTTAACTAATTATCTTTGCAGAAAAAAATGCAAGATAAAGCATGGCTGTCGAGAATGACCGCATTGGTGGGTGAAGAGAAATTAGAGAAACTAATCAATAGCCACGTGTTAGTAGTTGGGTTGGGTGGAGTAGGTTCTTATGCAGCAGAATTTATTGCTCGTGCAGGTGTTGGCAAAATGACGATTGTTGATGGTGATGTGGTAGATCCTTCTAATAGAAACAGACAGTTACCGGCATTGGTTTCTACACATGGAGTAAGCAAGGCTGATTGGATGGCAGCTCGTATCAAAGATATTAATCCTGAAATAAAATTGAATGTAATCAAAGAATTTCTGTCGCCCGAAAAAGCGTATGAAATAGTTGGCAAATACGAATACGATTACATCATAGATGCTATTGACAGCATCACTCCTAAAATAAATTTGATAAAAGCTGCGTATGCTCTTAAACGGAAAATTGTGATGAGTGGAGGCGCGGGCGGAAAAGTAGATCCAACGCAACTGACCGTAAGCGATTTGTCGAAAACATATAATTGTGTATTTGTAAAAACCATTCGGAAACGTTTAAAAAAAGACAAAATTTATAAAGGAATAAAAGTAGTGTTCTCCTCAGAACTTCCTGATAAAAGTTCTTTAATTATGACCGATGGAACAAATTTTAAAAAATCGGCATACGGCACTGTTTCCTATTTGCCTGCCGCCTTCGGTGGCGTGTGTGCCAGCGTCGTGATTCGTGATTTGATGACGGAATAATATCTAACGTAAAATAGTCTTGGCAGACTTTTTTATGATTTGCACTTTTATATCTGCTTGGGCATCCTTTTTTGCTCGCTCTGAAAAAGTTTGTTTTAAATTTTTTACTACTTGTTCAGCACCTTGAATCATAAAATCAGATTCTTCGTATTGGTAAATATCATTCAAAAAAAGAATTCCCTTTTCTAAAATGAAGTTATTACATTTTTCAAGATATTCTCCTATTGCTTTGAATGCATAGTAAGAACTGTTATAATTGCTCAGCCAAACAGCTTTTTTGAAAAAATCAAGATTGTCGGCTGTCGTGTCTTTAAAAATATTAGCAATAGCAATCATTAAATCCTGATTTTCTGTAGAAGTGAATTGTGCAGCATAATGATACGCTTCTGTTTTTTTATAATCACTTATATTCGATAATGCCGTACTTAAACATAAAAAAGAAGAATCATTTTCCAAAACATATTTATAAATATCGGCGCTGTTTTTCTTGTCTATTAAAGATATTTTTTTGATGGCTTTTTCTCGCACTTTTGATTTTGAATCTGTTTGAATAATATTTTGAAATGCTAAAGAAAGAGTTGTTTTATTCGAAAATTTATCTGGTGCAATAAGATTAATCGCTTCAGCACGTAAATACCAGTTTTCGTTTTGCAATGCTTTTAATAAAATTTCTTGTATTGCAGGATTGTTTTTTTGTTTTGGTGCTAAAGCTCTCAGTGCTTCTATTTTATCTACAAACAATGGAGCATTGTTGAATTTGAAAATATTTTCAGAGTCAGATAGGTTTTCTTTTTTTTCACATAATAATACTTTGTCTGCGTCAAAATTTACTAACTGAGGCTTAGTAGAAGCGGCAAAATAAAAAACATTTATTCTGTCATTTATTTCAATAGATTTTCTTTCTACTTTGCCATCTACATAAATATCTACTTTGGTAGGAATACGAAAAATAGGTCCAAAATTGTTTTTTTGAATTTGCTTGACGGCTAACTGAATGGTCTTATTTTTTTCATCATACGTTGGAGTAATTTCTAAAATAGGATGTCCTTGGCTTTTCCACCATTGATTGAAAAACCAATTCAAATCTTCTCCCGTAATATCTTCCACCACTTTACGGAAATCAGATAATTCCGTATTGCCAAATTTGAATGTAGTCAGGTATTTTTTTAATGAAGAAAAGAAGGCAGAATCGCCCACATAATTGCGCAATAGGTGTAATACCGCACCACCTTTCTCGTATCGGATGACATCAAAAATATCATGAGGAGTATTGTAATAATAATTGACAATAGGCTCGTTTTTATAATTAGAAGCATTTAAATATTTTTCAGAAGACATAAACCGATAAGCATCGCCGATGTTTTTTCCTTCTTGATGATTGTACCATAAATACTCGGAATAATCGGCAAAGGATTCATTGAGCGTCAGGTTTGCCCAGGATTCTGCTGTTACTAAGTCCCCAAACCATTGGTGAAATAATTCATGCGCAATTATCCAATCAAAATCTCCGTCTATTAATTGCTGGTGATTGCATAATAATTTATCAAAATATAAAATAGCCGAGGTATTTTCCATCGCACCAGATGTATAATCATACGCCATTATATTTGCCATTTTATCCCAAGGAAAATCTACCCCTGTTATAGTGGAAAAATATTCCATCATTGCCGGCATGTTTTTAAATATTTCCCCTACGGCATCTTTGTATTTCGGAAACGTATAGGCCGAAACTTCCTTTCCTCGCCAGGTGTCTTTATGAATAAAATAATCCCCAATTCCTAAGAAAAATAAATAAGGAGAATGTGGTTTGTCTTGTTTCCAATAATCGGTTTTAGTGCCATCGCCATTTACTTTAGTGTTTATTAAAAGACCATTGGAAAGCGAAACCATGTTAGTGTCGAGTGTAACATATATTTCTTCGGTTGTTTTTTGGTTGGTAGCATCAATAGTAGGAAACCAACAAGAAGCGGATTCTTCTTCTCCTTGCGTCCATAAATGCATTGGCTTGTATGGGTTTTTATTTTCTACATCAATAAAATACATTCCTCGCCCATTCTCTACTTGAGCACTGTCTTGCGTGTAAGGCAAAGCAACATAATCTACCATCACCGTAAATTCTTCATTTTGAGTATATGGCTTTCCCAAGTCGATTTTCAAATGAGTAGTATCGTAAGTATATTTTAGATTGACGGGAGCTGTGGTTGTTTTTAATTGAACGTTGTTTATTTTAAAATATTTAGCATCTAAAACAAGTTGTTGTTGGTTGTAAAAATGAGGCTTTAAAGTAAGTTCGGCTAAACCATACAATGCTTTTTCTTTAAAAACAGGTTTTATCGTTAATGTAGTATGTAACAGATCAAAATATTTGGTATAAGAACCTCGATAAGCCGTAATTGGGTTGTTGGGAGTAATAACAACTTCTTCCAATTCTTTCGGATTTCTCTTGGTGCCTTTCTTTTTTCTGGGGCAAGAAGCATCTAATATATTGAAAACAAGCAATATAGATAGAAACAGAAAGAATTTACGCATAAGGACTTATTAACATCGTTTGAAAAAGTAAAAATAATCAATACTCGCTAAATACTTAATATCGTGGAGCAATTTGCAAAGGTATTAAACTGTTTGCTTTTATTGTTTGTCTAAAATCAAATAATATTTTTAATAAACCTAATTAACCAAACCGACCCACATGAAATACAAAGTCTTTTACAAGGAAGATTTGTCGCACGAAATAGAATTGGACAATCAGCAAATAAAAATTGATGGCAAAGAAACAACCATTGATTTGGTAAAATTATTGGATAATAAATTTCATATTTTAGAAAACCACAAGTCCTATAACTTAGAAATTATACATGCAGATTATAATTTGAAACGATTTTCTATCAAGGTGAATAATAATATTTATGACCTTAATTTGCAAAATGAATTAGATGCATTGTTGGATAAAATGGGAATGTCTGCCGCTGCTGACGATAAGATGGATAGTGTAAAAGCACCAATGCCAGGCTTGGTGTTGGATATTTTGGTAGAACCCGGTCAGGCAGTTAATAAAGGCGATAACTTATTAATACTGGAAGCCATGAAAATGGAAAATATTATTAAAGCAAGTGGCACGGGTATTGTAAAAAGTATTCAAGTAAAGAAAAAAGACGCGGTAGAAAAAAACCAATTATTAATTGAGATGGAATAAATTTATTTGAAAATTTTGCCTATGCATTTAGTTTCAGAAGAAATAGAAAATTATATAGAATTACACACTTCTGATGAAAGGGAGGTGCTACGGGCATTAAACAGAAAAACACAAACAGATGTGTTGATGCCACGAATGTTGAGCGGAAAAGTACAAGGGCAGTTTTTGCAAATGATTTCTAAAATGCTGCGCCCTCAAAAAATATTGGAAATAGGCACTTTTACAGGATATTCTGCTCTTTGTTTGGCTCAAGGATTGACCGAAAACGGAAAACTTTTCACGATTGATATTAATGAAGAATTAGAAGATTTAGTTCGTGCACATATAGAGCAAGCAGGATTCCAAAACAAGATAATCCAGCTCATCGGAAATGCGGTGGAGGAAATTCCAAAGCTAAATGAAACGTTTGATTTGGTGTTTATTGATGCCGACAAACAAAACTATAGTTTGTACTATGATTTAGTGTTTGACAAAGTTCGTTCGGGTGGGTTTATTTTTGCCGATAATGTGTTGTGGAGCGGAAAAATTATAGAGGAAAAGAAAGATAAAGACACGCAAAAATTAGCAGATTTTAATGATAAAGTCCAACAAGATAATCGTGTAGAAAACGTTATTGTTTCTATACGAGATGGAATTATGATGATACAAAAAAAATAAGATGACTTTTATAATGAAAACAAATAAATACCTACTGATTGCGATTTTATTCCTGAATATATTTTCTGCAAAAGCACAACAAAAAAAAGATTCTACGGCAGTTTTTTCTTATATCCAACAATATAAAAATATAGCTCAGGAAGAGATGAAGCGTGTTGGTATTCCTGCAAGTATTACCATTGCACAAGGCATACACGAAAGCAGTTTTGGAACCAGCTATTTGGCAAAAAATACCAATAATCATTTCGGCATTAAATGCAAAGAAAACTGGACTGGAAAAACGTTTAAATATACAGACGATGCACCCAATGAATGTTTCAGGGTGTATGATAAAGTAGAAGACTCTTACCATGATCATTCTGACTTTTTAAAATATCGTCCATACTATCAATCCCTGTTTAAATTAGATTTATATGATTATAAAGCTTGGGCTTACGGATTAAAAAAAGCCGGCTATGCCACCAACCCGAAGTATGCAGAAATTCTCATCAAACTTATTGAGGATTATCAGTTGTTTTTATTAGATAAAAATTTGGCATTGCCATATTTATCTACAACAGAAAAACCTGCTTTGGCAGTAGAAGATACTACAGATGAAGAAGATGATTTGCACACTGAGGCATCAAAAAAAACCAACCAAGAAAATAAAATAGAAATACAACAACCAACCGTTACACCTGTCGTAACTACTCAAAAAATAAACAAAAATATTTTTAAAATAAACAATACAAAAGCTGTAAAAATATATATCAATAAAGGCGAAACCTTAGATTTATTAAGCCAAGTGTTGAATGTGTCTAAAGAGGATTTGTTGAATTATAATGACATTACAGATGAATCAATTATCAAAGACGGACAAACTATTTTTATCCAACATAAGAAAAAATCCAATAAAGAAGAAAATTATAACGTGCGCCAAGAGGACAATATGTGGAGCATTTCTCAAAAGACAGGCGTTCGATTTCCAGCATTATTAAAAATGAATAAATTGGAAAATGGAGAAGAGCCTGCTGCCAAAGAAACCATTGTTCTGAAAGGAAAAATTAAAGAAAAACCTGCATTAAGAAAAGCAACTTCATCCACCAAAAAAGAAAGCATTATCAAAGCTAATAATGATATTTTCAGAGCCAGAGATACGGTTTATGCTGTAGCAAAAGATACCGTAAAATTATCGGTGGACAGCAATACTGTTTTGGGTTGGGAAAAAGATACCAAGCTTTTAGAAAAACCAAAAATAGCTCCTTATTCTCCAATGGTTGTAAAAAAGGATTCAGCCATTGTAACTATAAAAAAGGAGGAAATAAAAATAGATACTCAGCAACCAGCAACGAATCCTCCAACACCAGGCTCCACACCAAAGCCCGCCGATACCACTTGGAGCCCTAATCAAAAAACAGTGTATCCCGCCAATATTGATTATTCCAAATTGCCTAAAAGCAATACCAATACACACACTGTTGTAAAAGGAGATACGATGTATAATGTTTGCAAACGATACAATATTTCTGTTGCACAATTGATGCAATGGAATAATTTATCAGAACAATCCATTAAATTAGGGCAAGTTTTAAAAATTCAGCCTTAATGGAAACCATCAAAATAAAAGACAAAATTTTTAGGAAATATATTTCTGAAACACAAATTCAACAACGCATACAAGAAATTGTAGTCGAACTCTCGGATAAATTTAAAGACAAAAACCCCGTTTTTGTCGTAGTACTGCGAGGTGCCTTTATGTTTGCTTCCGATATTTTGAAAAAATTTAATTTCCCATGCGAAATAGAATTTGTGAAGCTGATGTCTTACACCGGAATGCAATCCACCGGAAAAATAAACATGGTACTACCCCTAAAAGAAGAAATTGTAAAAGATAGAGCAATCATTATTATTGAAGATATTGTAGATTCCGGATTGACCATGGATTTTTTCATGCAATATTTACAAGGACTGCATCCTCAATCCATCACCTTGCTTTCTTTTTTATATAAACCAGCTAATTTACAAAAATTAGATTTGAAGATAGATATGGTCGGATTCACCGTGCCAGATTTATTCGTAGTCGGCTACGGATTAGATTATGACGGAGAAGGCAGAAATTTAGAAGCAGTATATCAATTGGATGTGTAAACCTTCTGATGAAAATAAAAGCAATCCCATTTTGCAACTGACAATCAATCTTTTATTGCTATTCTGATAAAATTTGGACGCTGTTTTATGTTGTTTAATAGAAACATAACAAAGTGTCAAATTTTTTGATAGTATTACACATTGAAAATCAGCCTATTATAAATTTATTTTTTAGAAAGGTTAAATTTTCAAATTCACAAAAGAATTTGTATTTTTGCAATCCTTTTTAAATCTTTTTATTGATATGTCAGATTCCATACAAACATATAGAATACCACATGTCGGACTTAAAAAGGAAGTTCATGAGTTTTCTTATGAATTGACAGAAGCGTTCTTTGCCAATTTTGATAATGCACTTATTCAAAAATGCAACATACAAGTAAATATATCCTTCGATAATCGCCAAGAGCCTTATACCGCAGAAATTGACTTGGATGGCATTGTTTGGAGTGATTGCGATCGTTGTACAGCATCTATTCCAGTAACTATTCACGCTACATTCGTTGTTTATATAAAATATACCTCCAATGAAACGGAGATAGACACCGACGAAATGGAAATCATCTATGTTTCAAGAGAGGAGCAATACATCGACCTTTCGCAGTTTTTATATGATTTTGTGCATTTATCCATTCCTGTTCATGTGATTTGTGATAATCCGGGAAAAACAGAATATTGCGATATGGAAATAATTGGCTTATTAGAAGAACAACAGAAAGAAGAAGATACAATTGACCCAAGATGGGGAGATTTAGATAAATTAAAAGACAAATTAAATTAGAATACAATGGCACATCCAAAGCGCAGACAATCTACAACAAGACGCGACAAAAGACGCACACATTACAAAATGGAAGCCCCAAATGTAATTACCTGTAAAGTAACAGGTGAAAGTCACTTATCACACAGAGCATACGTTTCTGGAAATGATTTATACTACAATGGAAAAGTATTAATCGAAGGATACGCAAAATAGTATTTAGTAATTAGTAGTAAGTAATTAGTAAAAACACTTACAACTTACTACTTTCAACTTACCTCTAAAATTATGGCATCTACATCTGATATCCGAAATGGCATGTGTATCGTTTTCAACAACGATATTTACAAAATAGTTGAATTTTTACACGTAAAACCTGGAAAAGGTCCAGCATTTGTTCGTACCAAATTAAAAAGCGTAACAAACGGCAAAGTAGTAGATAATACGTTTCCTTCCGGAATGAAAATTGACGAAGTTCGTATTGAACATAGAGAGTATCAATTCTTATATAAAGAAGGAGAATACTACAATTTCATGAATAATGAAACATACGAACAAATTGCTATAGATGCAAAAATCATCAATGCTCCAGACTTCCTGTTAGAAGGAATGACGGTGAAAATTGCGGTTCGCGCAGAAGATGAATTGCCACTTACTTGTGAATTACCAGCAACAGTAGTAGTAGAAGTAACCTATGCAGAGCCTGGCATTAAAGGAGATACAGCCACCAACACATTGCGCCCATGCACAGTGTCAACCGGCGCTAAGGTGATGATTCCATTGTTTATTAATGTAGGCGATAAAATAAAAGTAAATACCGATACCGGGGATTACATGGAAAGAGTAAAATAAAGCACGTCATTGCGAACATAGTGAAGCAATCTCATAAATTAAAACTCCGCAATTGCGGAGTTTTTTTATTATAATATGTATCACGTCATGCTGAACTTCTTTCTGCATCTTACATTATCAAATTCTCAAATTAATCTCTATATTTGATACATGGATATTGCTCAAATAAAAAAACTCATACAGTTATTAAACGATAATAATTTAGGAGAATTGAAGGTTAAAGATGGTGATTTTCAAATCACTATCCGGCATAAAGATTATGCAAAATCAAGTGGTGTTGCTTCCGTAATTTCAGCACCTGCCGTTGCTGCTCCAACATCAGCTCCATCTCCAGAATCTAAAAAAGAGGTAACACCTACAGGTAATTCTCAAGTCATAAAAGCACCCATGATAGGAACATTTTATCGTGCTGCAGGAGAAGGTAAAGAACCATTTGTAAAAGTAGGCGACAAAGTAAAAAAAGGAGATGTGTTATGCATCATCGAAGCAATGAAATTATTTAATGAAATACAAAGCGAAGTATCTGGAAAAATAGTAAAAGTGATGGTGGACAACGCACAAGCCGTAGAATACGACCAGCCTTTATTTTTGGTAGAACCAAATTAATTTCAACATACTAAAGAAGCCATCGCTTAAAGCGATGGCTTCTTTATAAAACAATATCAAGATGTTCCAGAAAATACTCATAGCCAACCGTGGCGAAATTGCGCTGCGAATTATCCGTACTTGTAAAGAAATGGGCATCAAAACCGTAGCCGTTTTTTCTACCGCCGACCGAGAAAGTTTGCATGTAAAAAGTGCCGATGAAAGTTTTTGTATTGGCCCGCCCGCAAGCAAAGACTCCTATCTGAAAATGGATAGCATTTTGATGGCTGCCGAAATGACGAAAGCAGATGCTATTCATCCCGGCTATGGATTTTTGGCAGAGAATGAAACATTTGCCAAAAAATGTGCGGAGAAAAACATCAAATTCATTGGACCAACACCGGAGCAAATTCACGCCATGGGCGATAAAATAACGGCGAAAGCAACGATGATAAAAGCCAAAGTACCTGTAATTCCTGGCTCCGAAGATTTGATTACAGATATAAAAAAAGGAAAGAAATTAGCCAAAGAAATTGGCTACCCTGTAATTTTGAAAGCTACTGCCGGCGGTGGCGGAAAAGGTATGCGCATCGTTTGGAACGAAGAAGAATTTCAATCTAATTTAGAAAATGCACAAGCAGAAGCTGGAGCAGCCTTTGGAAATTCAGGGATGTATTTAGAAAAATATATTGAAGAACCACGCCATATCGAAGTGCAGGTGGCAGGCGACCAACATGGAAATGCAGCGCATTTTTCAGAACGCGATTGTTCTATACAACGCAGACATCAAAAGTTGGTGGAAGAAAGCCCGAGCCCGTTTGTAGATGATGCCTTGCGAAAAAAATTAGGCGATGCTGCTACTAAAGCAGTGAAAGCAATTAATTATGAAGGTGTTGGCACAATAGAATTTTTGGTGGACAAACACAAAGGCTTTTATTTCATGGAAATGAATACACGTATTCAAGTGGAACATCCGGTGACGGAAGAAGTGATAGGGTTGGATTTGATTCGTTTGCAAATAGAATTAGCAGCAGGAAAAAAACTAGAACAAGATGAATATTTTCCGCAAGGTTGCGCAATTGAATGTCGTATTAATGCAGAAAATCCGTATGATAATTTTAAACCATCACCCGGAAAAATTGTAAACTACCAACCAAGCGGTGGTTATGGTGTTCGCATAGATTCGCATGTGTACAATGGTTACATCATTCCGCCGTTTTATGATTCCATGATTGCGAAGCTGATTGTAAAAGGCAACACTCGTATGGAAGCGATTGACAGAATGGAACGTGCTTTACACGAATTAAAAATTGATGGTATTAAAACCACCATTCCGTTTCACTTGCAACTGATGGACAATGAAGATTTCCGCAAAGGAAATTTTACGACTAAGTTTTTGGAAGATTTTGAAATGAATGAAGAAGAGTAATGATATATAAATGCGGCGATGTCTTCCACGTTGTTCACTAACTGGCGCAAGTATGCCGTATAGCCATGTGCGGCAGTGTACTTGTGCCAATGTTGAAATTATAAAATAAATAGACTGGCACAAGTACGCTACGCTAAAGCATGGCTGCATACTTGCGTCAGAATGGGGTATTCGAGTGCGCGTTATTTTTATGACAAAATATGTTTGGTAGAATGGAGTTTTATTGGTGGCTGATGTAGTTAAGTTGCAAACTTAAATGACAAAGCGGCGAATATTTAAATAAAACAGCTCCATTTTTGACCACATTACCTTTAAAATAGTATTACAGTTTGCTGGAGGCATTTACTACTCAAACTAACATCAACAAATCCTATAAAATAATAGACTAACAGTTGCTTTACTTTTACTTAAATCTTTTAGTTTTTATTTTTAGATTCTATTTACCAAGGTTTAAAATCTTGTGTTTTGTCAATTACCTCTTGTTCTAATTGTTTTTTGTAATCTATTACTTTTTGTTGGATATTTTTATCGTGAGCACCAATAATCTGGGCCGCCAAGATGCCAGCATTTTTAGCTCCGTTTATTGCAACCGTTGCTACCGGAACACCACCGGGCATTTGCACAATAGAAAGTAATGAATCCAGTCCATTCAATGATTTGCTTTGCACTGGAACTCCAATAACCGGCAGTGGCGATATAGCGGCTACCATGCCGGGTAGATGCGCGGCGCCTCCGGCGCCGGCAATAATTACGCTAAAACCTTGCTCGTGTGCAGTGCGTGCAAACTCATACATACGCTCCGGCGTGCGATGCGCAGAAACAATGGTGTATTCAAATGTAATTTCAAAAGTTGACAGTACCTTGGCTGCATCTCTCATTACAGGAGAATCACTGTCAGAGCCCATTATTATTAGTACTTTATTCATTTTATTATATTTTGAAAAATAAGAGCGGAGAGATAAGAGGCAAGAGAATTTTCTCCTGTCTCCATTCTCACATCTCCTGTCTATTCTATAATTTCAATTTCAGTTAAATTTCGTATTTTTTCTGCTAATTGCAATACTTCATTTCTATCAGGATGAACAATTGTAATATGTCCGAGTTTACGATTAGGCTTGCTTTCCTTTTTTCCATATAAATGAATATACACACCTTTCATGGCGCTCAATTCTTTGAAATATTTCAATCGGTATGGGCCACTTTTTTGCTCGTTCCCCACAATATTTACCATGGCACAAGGCATTTTTAAATCCGTAGAGCCTAAAGGTAAATCCAATAACGTTCTCAGTAATTGTTCGTATTGAGAAGTATAAAATCCTTCAATGGTATGGTGTGCAGAATTATGCGGGCGTGGTGCAATTTCATTGACCAATAATTCATTTTCTTCTGATAAAAATAACTCCACTGCAAATAATCCGGCACTGCCAAATGCTGATGCGCACTGTAAGGCGATTTGTTCTGCACGTTGTTCTATATGTATTGGAATATTTGCCGGAGAGATTAGAAATGAAACTAAATTGCTTTGTGGGTCAAACTCCATTTCTATAGCCGGATAAACGGCTGTTTCACCTGTTGGGTTGCGTGCTACCAAGACTGCAATTTCTGTCTTGCACGGAACAAATTGTTCCACCATCAATTCGCTGTCGAATGGAATAATTTCTGAATTTTCTATGATATCTTTTGAATTGGAAATAAAAACACCTTTGCCATCATAACCACCAGTACAAGCCTTTACAGCTACCTTTTCAAAGGCAGTTTCTTGTAATTTTTGAGCAGCATCTTTTTTGTTCTTTGCAATAAAAAATGGAGCAGTGGGAATTTGATGTTCCTGATAAAATAATTTTTGTTTTCCCTTGTCCTGAATAATTTTCAAAATTTCAGGATCTGGAATAATCGTTTTCCCAGTATGTTTCAGTTCAATTAGTTTATCTACATGGATGTGTTCTATTTCCCATGTAAGAATGTCTGCATCTTCCGCCAGTTGTTGAATGGCATCTGCATCTTTGATGTTCCCTAAAACAAATTTATTGGCCAAAATTGCAGCCGGACTATCCACATCATTTTCCAAAATATGAACTGGAATAGACCATTGCGAAGATTTTTGAATAAACATTTTTCCTAATTGTCCACCTCCGATAATACCAATTGTAGGGGAATTCTTTTTTGATGCCTGCATTTACACAAAGATAGCTATTTATTGGAAATTGATAGAAAGTGCAGACTAAGAATCTTGATATAAAACAATAAAACATAAGATTGTAACAGAAAGGAAAGTAAAAAAAGTTTTCTTTGTAAAATAAAAGTGTATCTTTTGTTCCCAAATTTTAATAATAACATGGAAATTCCAATTTTCGGATATGTGAAAGAAGGATTTGAAAAGGTAAAAACTGCCTTTGAAGAAAACTTTAAAATGAGAAATGAAGTTGGTGCTTCTTGTTGCGTTTATTATCGTGGCGAAAAAGTAGTTGATTTGTGGGGCGGATTTCGCGACAAAAAAAGAAAGCAATATTGGGAAGAAGACACGTTGAGTATTGTTTTTTCTACCACCAAAGGAATGTCTTCTTTAGCATTGGCATTATTACATTCTAGGGGTTTATTGAATTATGATGAAAAAGTAGCTACTTATTGGCCAGAATTTGCTTTTAATGGCAAAGAGCAAATTACTATGCGTCAACTGTTAGCACACCAAGCAGGCTTATATACCAATGCTAAGAGTTTAAATTATGAAGTACTGACCTCAGAGGATACCCTTTCTGATTGTTTGGCAAAACAAAAACCTTATTGGAATCCTGGCGAAAAAAAAGGCTATCACGCATGGACGATTGCCATGTATCAAAATGAAATTTGTAAACGAGTAGATCCGCTCAGAAAACCACTACATCGCTTTTTTAAAGATGAAATTGCAGATGCGTTGGAGGCAGATTTTCATATCGGATTGCCGGAGCATATTCCGCAGCATCGAGTGGCAGAATTAATTCCTTTTATGCCTACGGAGGCATTTAACGGAGAAAGAAATACAGATTTTGGAAGTATAGTAAAAGGAATTTTAAATCCATTTTCTCCTTTTTATAAATCATTATTGAATCCGCCGCATGCTTTAAATCTAAATAATTTTAATAAGCGGAAATATGTTTCCATTCCCAATGGTTCTGCTCATGGATTTGGAAATGCACGCTCTGTCGCACAAATTTATAATGAATTTGCTACCGGAGGGGAAAATTTACATATTCGACCTGAGACATTGCAAGTATTAGAGGCTGCCCCAATTCATCCAAAATTTGGTAAAAAAGATTTAGTTTTACATGTAGATATTCCATTTTCATTAGGTTTTGCAAAGCCTTCTATGTATCAAAATTTTGGTGTGAATTATAGAAGTTATGGTACTTTTGGTGCCGGTGGTTCTGGTGGTTTTGCTGATCCTGAAAAACAGGTGGCTTTTAGTTATGTGATGAATAAAATGGGCACTCATATTGCCAACGACCCAAGAGAACTTTCTCTTAGAAATGCCACGTATGATTGTATTTTGAATGTAGAAAAAAAGGAAAAGGAAGCGATGGGCTTAGTTGCACGTGCCTGATTGCTTTATACCGTAAAAATTCTCCATCTATCCATCTATAATATTTATTAAGAAGCCAATCCATCTTAATTGAAGTTAGAAAGTTAGGAATGAACTTTTGATAATTAACTTGCGTTTAATTTTACTTACACATAAAAATTACCTACATTTAATTTGCAAAAAAAAAGATAAAATGTCTATAATAAAAAACACGAATGTATTGATAACCGGTGGCGCCAATGGTATAGGTAAACTAATGGGAGCGAAATGCCTGCAAGAAGGTGCAGCAAACCTCATTATTTGGGATATTAACGAAGAAAATTTGAATAAAACAGCTAAAGAATTTTCATCCAAAGGGTATAAAAATGTATTTACATTTGTAGTTGATGTTTCCAATATTGATGATATTGAACGTGCTGCAACAGAAGTGTTATTGGAGATTGGGAATATTGATATTTTATTTAATAATGCAGGTATTGTAGCCGGAAAAAAATATTTTTGGGAACACACCGCAAGAGATATCGAAAAAACACTGAGCATCAATGTAAGTGGTGTGATGAATGTAACACGGGTGTTTATACAAGATATGATAAAGCAACGCAAAGGCCATGTTGTTAATATAGCCTCTGCCTCTGGTTTGATACCACTGCCGAAAGGTTCTGTATATGCATCCAGCAAGTGGGCTGTTTTAGGATGGAGTGAAAGTTTGCGAATGGAATTTGAAACAGAAGGAGGTGATTTGCATGTTACTACAGTATGTCCAAGTTACATAGATACAGGGATGTTTAAAGGCGTGAAAGCCCCCTTATTGTTTCCCTTGTTAGAGCCAGAAGATACAGTGAATAAAATTATTAAAGCAGTAAAAAAGAATACAACGCTATTATTGATACCAGAAAATGTAAATCTTGTACCATTCTTAAAAGGCGTGTTCCCTTCTAAAATATTTGATAAAGTTGCCAGTTTCTTAGGGGTATATTCTTCGATGAACAGCTTTGAAGGCAGACCTCAGGAAGAAAGAATTCCCGATAAAAAAAATAAAGTATAACCTATTATATTCATTTATAGTTTAAATAATGGCTACACAAACTATCTCCGATATTACATCAATATTGGCAAAACAACGTGATTTTTTTGAAAGCAATCAATCACGTGACATTGATTTTCGTATTGAACAATTAATAAAATTAAAAAAAGCCATTAAGGCAAATGAAAACAATATTTATGAAGCGTTAAGTGCAGATTTTAAAAAATCACAATTTGAAACGTATGCTACCGAAATTGGAGTTCTTTATGAGGAAATTTCCTGCATGTTGAAGAATATAAAAAAATGGGCTACTCCACAATTGGTAACAGATACAATTGCTAATTTTCCTTCTCGCAATTATATCTATAATGATCCTTACGGCGTTTGTTTGATAATTGGAGCATGGAATTATCCGCTCAGCCTTACGTTAGCACCAGTCATTGGTGCAATAGCAGCAGGTAATACATGTATTATCAAACCACCAAGGGCATCTATTCATGCCTATCGTATTATTCAGAAAATTATTGCTGATAATTTTAATGAAAATTATTTAACTGTTTTAGATGAATATTCTGACAACAATGAAATGCTTTCCCATCGCTACGATTATATTTTCTTTACAGGTAGTGTAGAAGTAGGCAGAACAATAGCAAAGGCGGCCGCAGAATTTTTAACGCCGACTACATTAGAATTAGGAGGCAAAAGCCCATGTATTATCGATAAACAAGCCGATATTGTTGTTGCCGCCAAAAGAGTGGCATGGGGAAAATTTTTGAATGGTGGACAAACTTGTATTGCGCCAGATTATTTGTTGTTGCACCATGACGTAAAAGAAAAATTTTATACAGCTTTTAAAAATAGCCTCAAAGAATTTTATGGAAATAATCCGCAAGACAGTGCCGATTTTCCAAGAATTATTAATGATAAACATTTTAACCGTTTGTCTTCTATGATTACAGATGGAAAAATTATTACCGGAGGAAAAACAGACGAAGATACGAGATACATTGCACCTACATTGATAGAAATAGATTCGTTGGAGCATCCGTTGATGCGTGATGAAATCTTTGGACCAATTCTTCCTGTGCTTACTATTCATTCGATAGATGAAGCTATCAGCATTGTAAAAAAATTTGAGAAACCATTAGCCTTTTACATCTTTTCCAACAACTACGCTAATCAGCAAAAATGCCTGCATACCGTGCAGTTTGGCGGAGGCTGTATTAACGATACGCTTGCTCATTTTGTAAACGATGGATTGCCATTTGGTGGAGTGGGCAATAGTGGAATAGGAGCATATCATGGCAAATTTAGTTTCGATACATTTACACATAAAAAAGGAATTTGCCATAAGGTTACTTGGCCCGATGTTCCCTTGCGCTATCCGCCGTATGTAGGCAAATTAGGCTTGGTAAAACAAGTGATGAAATAACTTCAATATTTATTATTTATAATATAAATTACATGAATAATGCTTGTGTAATAAAATTATTTTCATTTATAGATATAATAATAATTCAATTTTAATAAAATATCATAAAAATTGGCACGTTTTTAGATTATGTCATTTGTAAAATAATTAAATGCTTATGGAGGCACAAATACAAATAGACACACACTTGAATATTGATTTTAAAACAATACGAAATTCTATGGATGTATTGAGAGCAATTCATCATAAATTGCGTTATGAGATACTTAATTTAATTCATCAAGAGAAAACAATGACGGTGACGCATATTTATGCGCGCTTGCGTTTGGAGCAGTCTGTTGCATCGCAGCATTTGACTGTTTTAAGAAAATCTGGAGTAGTGAAAACAGTGCGAAACGGTAAGTTTATTTTTTATTCCATTAACTATGATAGATTGCACGAAATAATTGGTTTGTCAAAAGAATTGACCAATGGAAAAATGCCTCTTACTTTCGCTCCCAATAATTAATATCTTGAATATCTTGCAAGAGATTTAGATAATTTTCATAACGAGTAGGAGCAATTTGAAGTGTCTCTACCGCTGTTTTTACGGCACAATTCGGCTCATTTAAATGCAGGCAATTATTGAATTGACAATTTTCTGCATATTTTTTTATTTCAATAAAATATCCTGATACTTCCTCAGGTTCTACTTGCAACAGCATAAATTCTTTGATGCCCGGTGTGTCAATAATAAAAGAATTCGGCATAATTTCAAACATAGCCGCAAAAGTGGTGGTGTGCATTCCTTTCCCCCATTTTTCAGAAATTTTTCCAGTTTTTAAATTTAATTCTGGTTGTATAATATTTACTATTGTTGATTTTCCAACACCTGAATGTCCGGCTATTAAAGTTGTTTTGTTTGATAATATGTTTTTTATCTGCTCCAATCCTTCTCCCGTTTTAGTAGAAGCATTAATGACTTCATATCCTAAGTGATTATATATTTCTTGTAAATACGCTGCTTGTTCTTGTTCTTTTTCCTTTTTTAATAAATCAATTTTATTGAGAATAATTTTTACTGGAATATGAAATGATGCCGCCGCCGCAATGAAGCGATCAATAAACCCTAAAGAAGTTCGAGGTTGTGAAACCGTAACAATTAATAAAGCTAAATCAATATTAGAAGCGATGATATGTCGTTGGTGTTTGTTGCGAGGCGACTGCCGAATGATATAGTTGCTGCGAGGATTGATTTCAATGATAATAAACTCATTTTGAATGGTCTTTTCTAAAACAACATAATCTCCTACGGCAATGGGATTGGTCGTGTCGAATTCCTCTGTTTTAAATTTCCCTTTAAGGCGTGCCGAAACAATAGTACCATTTGTCAATACCTGATACCATGAGCCGGTGGTTTGTATAATTCTGCCTTCCAACGAGTATTTATTTTTAGTAAAAATGAAAATTTATTTCTGAATATTTTTTATTTCCTCCAAAAAAAGAATATCCTTTTCTATAGCTGTTCCAATTACAACAATGTCGGCTCCAGCTTTAAAAGCCGTGGTAATTTGTTCTGCACTTCGCAGCCCACCACCCACTATTAATGGAATCGAAATCATCTTGCGCACGGCTTGAATTATTTCTTTAGAAACAGCATTTAAAGCTCCGCTTCCTGCTTCTAAATAAATACACTTGAGCCCAAGTTGCTCGCCAGCAAGTGCCGTGCATGCTGCTATTTCGGGTTTGTTAGCAGGTATTGGCGTGGTATTGGAAATATACGAAACGGTGGTGGGTATGCCGCTTTCTATCAGCAGATAGCCTGTTGGAAAAATATGTAATTTACTTTGTTTTAAAAAAGGTGCAGCTTGCACGTGATGTCCAATTAACAATTCAGGATTTCTGCCGGAAATTAAACTCAACAATAAAATACCATCTGCTTTAGAAGTAATTTGCATCGGATTTCCAGGAAATAAATAGACTTTCTTTTTAGTATGTTTTTTTAAAAATAGTACTGTTTCTTCCAAATTATTTTTTTGCAACAAACTCCCGCCAACTAAGAAAAAATCAATCGAGGCTTTTCGAGAAGCTTCAGCAATTTTTTGTAATTTTTTGGTATCTGTTTTATCCGGATCTATGAGAACAGCAATTTGTTTTTTAGAGAGATTCGTATTCATTTATGTAAAAATACTAAGTTTTATGACGTTTTCTAAAAATCATCTATTTTTCTAATGCCTAATGAATTTGCTCAGGTGATAGCCGTTGTTTGTTTGTAGATATTTAACAATGGCTTGAACTACGAATGTGTACATTTGCTTTCAAATTAATAAAGTTGAAAAAGAATTTATTATTAGGCATAACTTATGAAGTATTATGGTTTGCTTTCGCATTTGCAGCAGCATATTTAATGGTGTTTTCTATCGGAGCGTCTATCAGTTCTGCATTGTATTATTATATTTTCTTTTCCATCGCTTTTATTATTACTTATTTTCGTTTTGTCACTTTCATGTCCTATTCAGTTTTAATGAAAAGTGTTTTTGTAAAAATTGGATTGTTTATTATTAATGTGCCGTTGTTTTTTTATTTACTAAAACAATATTTCACCTATAGCAAAGTGTTCGACGATTATAATTTAACCTTGCCTGCTAACGTATTTCAACATATAAAATCGGGGACAGAATTGGATGATTTATTGTATTTAAAACAATTAGTAATTTTTTCGGGAGTGATTGCTATGATGTTAGTATTGCTTTTGCAGATAAGAATTGTGTATGCTATCTTTAAGCAGCGCCAATTGGATAAATATATTTTCAAAAAAAACATCAATACAATTCAACATTAATAGGTAATTAATTCAATGTTTTTAGTGTTTTTTTTGATATAATTTTGAATAATTTTTTTGTGGTCCAATGCAGTAGATGAAAGTTGAATTAAATCTTTCAACTCCTCTGGATGCTGAATGTAAGCAGGTTCAAAAAATCCGTATCCTATATATTCTCTATTTTCAATTTGAATGGCAGAACGCTCCGTGCCACCACGTCCAGTATCTATAATGAAGAAATTATTATGTGGGAAAATGAATTTGGATAATATTTCCTGCATGCGCTTGTTGTAATGCAAGGCATCGTCTATTTTTTTGAAAGTAGGTTCTAATCGGAAATTAGTGAGTATAGTATGCATCATTTTTTCCGCTTTGAATTTAGAAGAAAACTTTAGTAATGGATGATCTTCTTCACCCAAAATCCTCACCATTAAATGCTGAAACCCTTCTGTGTCTTTTTCTGAAAAGATTCCATATTTATAAAAAGAGGTGGAAACAGGACGGTTGTATTTTGGAGATAATTTTTTGATTTCAGTATTTTCTAACAAAGAAGCGATGAGTTCATTTCCCGTAAGTTCAAAGCTAATGTCGGCTACTTCCTTGTGTAATAAAGTTGATTTATCTCCTAATTTTTCAGTTAACAACGTAAAAATTCGTTCTCGAATATTTTTAGATTTATCTAAATAAATAACATTTCCCTGCGTGTCGTGTAGGTAAAAAACGCCTACTTCTTCTGGCAAAATTTCTATTATTTTTGGGTTTAATAATTGGGGTAAATGTATGGTTGAAATATCCTCTTTTAGAAAGTTCTGGATGTAATGATGAATGTCATTTTCTAATAATTTTTCCAATAAAATAGCCGTGGCAGAAGCATCTCCAAACGCTCTGTGGCGATTGCTTATATGAATATCCAAATCTCTGCAAATATTGCCTAAACTATAGGATTTAAAGTGAGGAAAAATCTTACGGCTAAGTTGCACCGTGCATATATTTTTTTTTATAAACGGAATATTGATTCTTCTAAATTCACTTTTAATGAAGTTGTAATCAAAACGAGCATTGTGTGCTACAATAATTTTCCCTTCCAACAGTTCTAATACAGTATCTGCTACTTCTACAAACTTGGGTGCGTTTTTCACCATCGAATTAGTGATGCCCGTAAAGGTTGAAATAAAACCACTGATTTCCTTTTCGGGATTAATAAGCGTAGTGTATTCTCCAATTTTTTGTTTACCATCGTGCAATACAATTCCAATCTCGATAATCCGCTCCGAGTTTGGATTTCCACCTGTGGTTTCTAAGTCAATTACAGCAAACATATATTAAATATCAATCACTTGTGCAGTTGTTATTCTATAAACACCCTCCAGTTGATATAGTTTGTTTTTAGAAAAAATAAAAAACGAATGAAAGTACATAAAATTTTGATAAGAAAACGAGATATAAACGTTAATTTTCTGACGATGAGTTAATAGACAGACGATTCTTGTAAAGAAAAAACCATAACAAGCTCATTATTAATTATCTTTTATTAATCTGCTCTTTGTGCATTTTTATTTATAAATATCTATTTTTGATACGAATGATTCGTATTCTTATTGCAGATGCTCAATATTTAATCCGTGTCGGCTTGACGAACTTGCTGGCTTCGGTAAAAGATTTCAATGTTATTGGCGAAGCGTCTAATTCTAAAGAATTATTATTCCTCACCAAAGAGCACCACCCAGATGTGATTATTTTTGACTATAAAAGTGAAAAATATTTCTCTCAAGAAGACATTCAATTGGTTAAGAGAATATCGCCAACTACTAACTTTTTAGTAATCTCAGATGATAATTCAAAACCAAGCATTTACAGTGCTATCGAAAAAGGGGTGATTAGCTTTTTGACAAAAGAATGTGACAAGGAAGAAATAATAGGAGCAATTTATGCAACGGCAAAAAATGAAAAATTCTTGTGCCATAAAGTAATAGATATTATTATCGAAAAACACTTGCATGTGAATGAGGATAATTGCAAACCATTAAATCTCTCCCTGCGGGAAACAGAAATTATAAAACTAACAGCTAAAGGTTGGGCGGCTAAAACGATTGCAGAACATCTCTTCTTAAGTACCCATACAATTTATACGCACAAGAAAAATATTATGAAGA
The DNA here is from genome assembly GCA_039797705.1 of Bacteroidota bacterium. Lineage (GTDB taxonomy): Bacteria > Bacteroidota > Bacteroidia > Chitinophagales > JADIYW01 > JADJSS01. The sequence goes on along the minus strand of JBDKHK010000152.1, from coordinate 48,436 downwards.
AGTTGAAAATAAATTCTTCTTCAGAGATGATAGTGTATGCCATTCAAAATAGATTAATTACCCGAGATGAATTAGTAGAAGGTGTGGGGTAGTAGTTTTCCCATCATTTTTTTGATTTATTAAATAGATGAAGCTTACAAGTTTTTTACTTGTTCCAATAAGGCTTTTTCTTCAGGCGTAACGGTGTTGTCTAATTGAGCAGCCGTTTCCATCAGTGCTATAATTTTTTTCTTTTGCTTATCATCTGGCGGCATGCGCAAAACTAATTTATTGTTTTTTGCTAATTGTAAAAACCCTTGAATTTTATTGCGGTCATAATTCCATTTGGAAGCCAGCATATTGATGTAAGCTATTTCTTCTTCGGTAATTTTTCCATCTGCAGCCATTATCATCAATACATTATTTAAAGCATAATCTCGTACTTTAAATAATTCATCCAATACATTGATGTTATTGTCAACAGTCATGCTGCCTGATTTTGATTGCCTGAAAGTGTTGTACTCATTTGCGTTCATCCATTCACTAATAATCCATTCATATTTGGTGCTGTTTAGTTGCGCATCACAATACGAACATTTCGTATCAATTGTATCTGTAATAGGAGCACCGCAATTTGGGCAACTGTGTGCATACAAAGAGCCTTTTTTCGACTCATCAACACCACTGTCTCTGCTCATAATCAATACCTCATCTTGTGAAATAATGCTAGTATCAAATTGTGGTGAACTATCAATATTTCTTATTCGTTGAGAAGAGTATTTTAAAGCAATTACGATATTGTCTTTGTTGTTTTCTTTGTAAAAATCAAATGCAGTAACGTGATTTAAGTATAAGCGATTAAATACAAAATTAGAGGTTGTTTTTATTTGTTGTTCCATATTATTATACAACGCATCCGTTACAAAACGCCTAGTAATTTCTGGTCTTTTTAATACTAATGCCGTCATCATTTGCAAGTAACCATTGCTAGCTTTATCTTCTAAAAGTTGTAAGGAAAAATCTTTGTTTTCTGCTAATTGTTCTCGTATTTTTTTAGAAAATTTTCCTTGTTTTTCGTATTTAGAATTGGAATTAAAATAATCATCTGGTTGTGTGATTTCTGCCAAAATCCAATCATAATCACCTAAATAAGTAATGGTAGAACAATATGGACATTTGGCAGTTTCACCTCCATCATTAGGCAAATTTCCCCCGCAATTTGGGCAGTTAGTCGTGTGGTATAAATCTTTTTCTTTGACACCTGTTTTTTTAATGAAAGACCAATATTCCAATGCATTTAAAGGGCCTCCATCGTTTAGTTGTGTATATTTTTTGGAAACAAATCCATCGTACATAGAATATTGAATGCCTACATTTATAATATCATAAATTCCATCCGATTCAATATCGTCTATAAAAATTTGTTGTATGCTGATATTGGAAATTTCGTTGACTTGTTCTATTTGTTTCATCATAATAAATTGCGTATTGAAACGCTGATAAACCCCATCTGAAATCCATTTTCGAACCTTAGATAAATCTTGCTGCATCCATGCATTTTGAATAGCAACGAAGGCAGTACGTACTTTATCTTTAAATCCTTCAGTATTAAAATTTGCATTAGCAGTTAAAAATTCGGATGAAATAGAATCTTTCTTTTGTGAAAAAGATGCATTGTTTCCAGAATAATTTGGGATAGAATTCAAACCACTCGATGCTTGATAATTTTTTGCAATTTTATAAATAATGAAAACAACAATCCCCAAAACAATAATATTAATTGGAAATGGCAACATGAAAATGAGCCGAAGCAACATATATATTAAATAGAAAATAGCCCCTCCATCGCCGCCACCATCGCCGCCACCACTAGAATGACCACCGCCACCACCGCCAGCAGCAGCAAATACACCTATGGTTAAAATAAGAAACAGAAGTAATAAAACGACTCGAAAAAATTGGTATCTTGTTTTCATAGATAGTTTATGGTGTTAAATATACTCAACTCTCCGTTAGTTCACACAACAGATATATGAAAAGGTGTTAAAATTTTAGCAAATACCGCAGGGTGCAATTTTTTAGGTTGTCATGGATTACAATATTTGTTTACTGGCAGTTATTAGAATAATATTTAGAAAACTGCTGGATGCATTTCGCCATATTCGCCCCCTATCTAAAATCAATATCCCACTTACGTCCGCTAGTGAGAGAAGGTTTTGTTGGGCAAATCAAATTTAAGTTAAAAAGATATTAAAAATAAACAGCTATTTTATTTTTAGATAATCTTTCATACTCTAAATATGTCGTATTTTTGTAGCGTCTTATGTCATTTATAGATAAAATAATTGGAGGAAATATATTCATAGATTTTTGGAGTCAAGTCCAGCAATATATCTTTTCAAGTGGTCGCCTTCGGCAGTTAATCACCTTAAAGCCAATTGAAATTTACAGTGCGGATACCGCATTAGAAATAGATACCGCCACCGTGCAATTATCCATCCATAGTACGATAGAGAATTTAGTGCAGCGGAGAATAGAACGAACGATCAACTTGCTAACCTTAAATTTAGGAGAAAATGAGAAGAATCTTGCAGCCTATAATTTTGATATAGATATCAAAGCATTTATGCCCTATGAAGAAGTAGATAAATTTTTTAATAAAATTTTTGCAAATGAAACATACCCTATTGAGGAAAACAAGTATTATATCCGCATAGATGATTTTTCTTTTAGTAATGAAGGAGAAAAAGCAATTGTATTGGTTCAGTTTGCGATAAAATCAGCACGATGGTTTTGGAAAAAAGAAATGAAAGGCTCTGTTATTTTAAAAGGATACTTGAAATATGACACCGTAGAATGTGTTATAAAAACAAGAAATTTACACTATGAATTGAAGACAAATAGCTGGATGCTTGAGTTGGTAGATCAATTTTATCACCATGAAATAATAGATTTTTTATCAGATTTTATTCAATATAATTTTAAAGAAGAACTACTATTGGCAAGGGAACAGGCGCAAGAGCAAATTACCTCCTTTCAAAGCCAAGCGAGCTGGTTGAAGGGGAGTATTAATGATTTAGAATTAGAAAATATTACCTTGCACCCCGATGGGCCAAGAGCAGCATTTTTAGCTAAAGGAAAAATCAGTTTAATTAATTAAATTTGTGCTTCATATAAATTATGTACGAACAAGCAATACATTTATCTCCAATTGAAAATAAGCGAATTTTAATTACAGGAGGAGCAGGATTTATCGGATCTAACATTGCAGAATATCTATTGAAGCACGGCGCCAAAGTTCGTGTGTTAGATAATTTGGCAACAGGCAACCTGAATAATTTAAAAGAATTTGAAGGAAATGCTAATTTTGAATTTTTGCAAGGAGATATACGAAATCCCAAAGATTGTATAATAGCATGTAAAGAAATAGACATGGTGTGCCATCAGGCAGCTATTGGCTCTGTGCCACGTTCCATCAAAGACCCAATTACCACCAACGAAGTCAATATCAGTGGCTTTGTCAATATGCTGACAGCTTCAAAAAATGCAGGTATCTGTCGTTTTGTCTATGCCTCCTCCTCTTCGGTCTATGGCGATGAGCCCAATTTGCCTAAAAAAGAAGAACGCATTGGAAATCCATTGTCACCGTACGCTGTTACCAAATGCACCAATGAGATATATGCCAATGTCTTTTCAAGATGCTATCCATTAGAATTAATAGGCTTGCGTTATTTTAATATTTTTGGACCAAAACAAGACCCCAATGGAGAATACGCAGCAGTAATGCCCTTGTTTATCAAGGCTTTATTAGAAAACAAAGCACCCTACGTGAATGGTGACGGTGAGCAATCTCGTGATTTTACGTATGTACACAACGCTGTTCAAGCAAATATTTTAGGACTTACAACTCAAAATCCGGCAGCTCTGAATCAAGTCTATAATATCGCCTTTGGACAGCGGTTTACAATAAATCAGATGTACAATGAAATTCGAAAATTTTTGAACAAAAATATTGCAGCCATCCACCGAGAACCGCGTGCTGGTGATATTCGAGATTCTTTGGCCGATATTTCAAAAGCCCAAAAATTATTAGCTTATCAACCGAAGTATAGTTTTGAAAATGGATTACCATTGACCATAGAATATTTCAAAAATGTATTTGATGTGTAATTTGCCTTAAAAAATGTGAATTTTACCAAATATCCTCATTAATAAAACCTTATAACGGTTAAGTTATTCTGTTATTAAGGGCAAAAATGTATCTTTGCTAATCTTAAAATACTCTCTTTGCGAAAGAGCCTAAAAATATTTTGTCTGTTACTATCCATAGGGTGGGGTATCAATACGTCTATAGCCCAAGAGAATGAATTTGGATTCTGGGCAGGAACAGCTGTTTATTTGGGCGATTTAAATCCTAACATGTCATTTAAAAATGCAAGATGGGGAAGTGGCGTATTTTATCGTTATAATTTGAATAATAGAATGGCATTTAGAGGAGAATTTAATTATGGTTTTTTAGATGCTGCCGATAAACGCATAAAAAGATACCCTTACTTGCAAGCACGCAATCTGAGTTTTCAAACACATATTGCAGAATTAGCCGCCACATTTGAAATTAATTTCTTCAAATACTCCTTAACAAAATCCAGAGGCACTAAATTATGGACACCATATATTTTTATAGGAGGAAGTTTATTTTATTACAATCCTTACACTCAATTAAATGGAAATAAATATACTTTAGAATCCGTTGGAACAGAGGGACAAAAATCTGCCAACAGACCAACCCGAAACAGAGGGTATGACCAATACACATTTGCTATCCCTTATGGACTAGGAGTAAAAATAGCATTAAATAGAAATTGGGCATTGAATATTGAAGCAAGCAGCCGCATTACTTTTATTGACTATTTAGACGATGTGAGTGGCAATTATGCAGAATATGAAGATGTAAATTATTTTGTAAACGGCGTAAATGTTGGACCATTATTGGCAGACAAGTCAAAAGATAAAATAGGAATTCCTGGAAAGCAAAGAGGAACCAGTAAAGATAAGGATAGATTCATGTTTGTAGGTGTCGGATTAACCTATACCATCAATACCATAAAATGTCCAAAAGTTTTTTAATAAAAAAGAAAATACATTGAGTTCAACAGAAACGATAGTTTATAAAGAGAAAGTCGATACCACCCGATTGCCAGAGCATATCGCTATCATTATGGATGGCAATGGCAGATGGGCAAAAGCACAAGGAAAACATCGTATCTTTGGACATAAGAATGGAGTGAAAGCAGTTCGGGAAGTATCAGAAGGATGTGCTGAAATAGGCATTAAATATTTAACTCTTTATGCCTTTTCTACAGAAAATTGGAATCGCCCAAAAACAGAAGTTTCTGCATTGATGGAATTATTGTTTCTGACCGTTGGAAGAGAAATTAAAACGCTTCAGAAAAATAATATCCGATTAAATGTAATTGGAAATTTCCATTCCTTACCGGAATCCAATAGAAAAGCATTGATGGAAGTAATGGAAGCAACAAAGCAAAATACCCGCATGGTATTGACACTTGCATTAAGCTATGGATCTAGAGAGGAACTAACAGAAGCAACCAGACAAATAGCGATGGATTTGAAAGAAGGAAAAATAACAACAGATGAAATAACCCAACAATCCATTAGCAATTATTTATACACCAAAGACATGCCCGATCCAGAACTGATGATACGAACCAGTGGAGAGCATAGAATTAGTAATTTTTTATTATGGCAATTAGCGTATGCCGAATTATATTTTACCGAAAAATTTTGGCCCGAATTCGAAAAAAACGACTTATTCAAAGCTGTTTATGAGTTTCAAAACCGCGAAAGAAGATTTGGAATGATTAGCGAACAATTAACTAAATAAAATAATAACAATTAACCTTTAATAACTCCAACACAGATGACCTTCACAAAAAAATTATCAGCACTGCTCCTTATTGGTTTTTTGTTCTCTTTTTATTTTTCCGAAGCCCAAAGCATCGATACTTCCTTGATTAATTATAAAAACCCAAAGAAATATAAACTTGCTGCTTTGGAAATTAGCGGCACAAAATATCTTGACAAAAATATTATTAAATCACTCACAGGAATAAAAATAGGCGAAACTATTACCATTCCAGGAGATGAACTGACTAAGTGTATTAAAAATTTATGGAAACAAGGTTTGTTTGGAAATGTAAGCGTTTTTGCCGATAAAATTGAAGGCGAAAACATATACCTCACTATTGACGTACAAGAACGTCCAAGGCTTAATGACATTACCATACGTGGCTTGAAAAAAAGCGATGCAGATGATATAAAGAAAAAATTAGATATGTTCAAAGGAAAACCTTTGACAGATGCATTAAAACAGAATATAAGAAATACGATTGTTGATAAATATGAAGATAAATCTTACCTGAACCCTCAAATTACAATAGTAGAAAAAAAAGACGAAAATTTAGTCAATAGCACTTCCGTAGTAGTCAATATTGATAAAGGAAATAAAGTAAAAATCAACAATATAGAATTTGTAGGCAGAGAATTCGGTGAGCTGGCAAAGATGAGAAAAGCAATGAAAAATACCAAAGAACGCTCTAGAGTTGAATTAGTTTTAAATGATGGCAGAAGCAGAAAACAAAAAGCAAAAGATGCCCTTTACACTTTGGCAAATCTGAACTCAAATTCAGTAAAAGATTTCTTCATGGATAGATTTAGAATAACATTTAAAGGTTCTAAATTTAATGATAAAAAATACGAAGAAGACAAGCAAAAATTAATTGATTACTATAATAATAATGGATTTAGAGATGCAAAAATAATGTCTGATACCGTAATGAATGACCCAGATGGCAACGTAAGCATTGTAATGAATCTGGACGAAGGACACCGTTATTATTTTAGAGATATTAATTTTAAAGGAAATTCTAAATACCCATCAGAAACACTCTCTAAAGTATTAAACATAAACAAAGGAGATGTATATAATGCAGCATTATTACAGAAAAAAATATCGCAAGACCCCGATGGAGGCGACATTAGCTCGCTTTATTATGATGACGGTTATTTATTTTTTAGTGTAAACCCAGTAGAAGTAGCAGTAGAAAATGATTCTATCGACATAGAAGTTAGAATTAATGAAGGACCACAGGCAACTATCAAAAATGTCATTATTGAAGGGAATGACAAAACCAACGATCATGTCATTCGTAGAGAATTACGCACATTCCCAGGAGATAAATTTAGCCGTTCCGATTTAATACGCTCTCAAAGAGAAATAGCAAATCTTGGATTTTTTGACCCACAAGAAACAAGAGTAGAACCTATTCCAAATCCTGTAGATGGAACGGTAGATATAAAATACACCGTCAAAGAAAAATCAGCCGATCAAGTAGAATTATCTGCAGGCTGGGGTGGAAAACAAGGCGGATTAATTGGAACACTGGGATTGAAATTCAACAACTTCTCCCTCCGGAATATCATTAATAAAAAAGCATGGTCACCACTACCAACAGGCGACGGACAGCAATTAACCCTTCGGGTAGAAAGTAATGGAAAACGATATCAAAATTTTAATTTCGCCTTTACAGAACCTTGGCTTGGAGGCAAAAAACCAAATGCTTTCACGGTAGCAGCCTTTCACTCTCGTATTCAAGATGTTTCTAATAATCAAACCTTAGGCAGGCAAATTACAAACGGACTTTCGGTTTCTTTAGGAACAAGATTAAAAAAACCAGACGACTTCTTTGTTGTACAAGCATCTGCCAATTATTACGGTTATAAATTAAACCATTTTACCAACAGATATTTTGTTGGAGAAACACCCTTGGATAGCGGAAAATTCAACAACTTAAACTTTAAAATTTCCCTTTCAAGAAATTCAATTAATCAGCCAATATTCCCAACAGGCGGAGCTAAAATTGAAGCCTCTGTGCAATTTACACCACCTTATTCCTTATTCAGAAAAGACAATTCTTTTGAAGGTCAAACCATTGCTCAAAAATACAAATTGATAGAATACCACAAATGGAAAGTCAACATTGATTGGTACCAATCCTTAGGAAAATCTAAATTTGTATTACATGCAGCAGCAAAATTTGGTTTCTTAGGATCTTACAATAAAAAATTAGGAACCACACCATTTGAACGCTTCCAAGTAGGTGGAAACGGAATTCCATCCAACATCACCCTTTTTGGAACAGATGTAATAGCACACCGTGGTTTTGAAGGAGATTACTCCACCTCCGGTGGCGATCCAATTTATAATAAATTCTTATTAGAATTAAGATACCCATTCTCCTTAAATCCTTCTGCTACTATTTTTGGTTTACTATTCTTTGAAACAGCAAATACTTATCCCTCTTTTAAAGATTACAACCCATTCAAATTGAAGAAAAGTGTCGGAATTGGTGTTCGTGCAGTATTACCAATGTTCGGATTAATTGGTATAGACTATGGCATACGATTTGATAGTGCTAATGGTAGTCCGATTAAATCATCCAGTGGATTTTTTGATTACATAGGAAAAAATGGAAATATTTCATTCATACTTGGATTTGAACCGGAATAATTTTTTTAAATAAAGAAAAACAAAATAATGAAACAGGTATTTTTAGTAGTTACACTCTTTGTTGCCGTTGTATTCTCCGCAAACGCACAACGCTTTGCGTATGTAGATACCAAATATATCTTAGAAAGATTGCCAGACTATAAGGCAGCCCAGCAAAAATTAGACGATCAGGCTGCCTCTTGGCAAAAAGAAATAGACCAAAAAAATGATGCATTAAAAAAAATGTATAGCAAATATCAAGCAGAAGAATTTTTATTGACAGCAGATTTAAAAAAACAACGCGAAGATGAAATTGTAAAAGCAGAAGACGAATTGAAAGATTTACAAAAAAACCGCTTCGGATTCAATGGCGATTTATTTAAAAAAAGACAAGAATTAGTACAACCCATACAAGACAAAGTATTTGATGCCGTACAAAAAATAGCACAAACCCGTTCCTATGATTTTATCTTTGATAAAGCATCCGGTAGTGCTTCTATGCTTTATACCAACCCGCAATACGATATAAGCGAAGAAGTCCTAAAAAAATTAGGCATGTAATTTGAATGATTAACTAACATAATTAATATAAACAAACTTGACAATGAAAAAAATTAGTTTCCTTTTTATCGCAATGATTGCTATCGTAGCAAGCACGTATGCCCAAAAAACCAACAAATTAGGTTATGTAAACTCCTCAGAATTAATTAGCTTAATGCCTGAAAAAGCTAAAGCAGATTCGGCAATTGAAAAATACTCCGCAGAGCTAGATGCTTTAGGACAACAAATGTACTTAGAGTATCAAAAAAAAGCAATGGAAGCACAGTCAAAATCTAAAGATATGTCTGAAGAAAAATTAGAAATCTTAGGAAAAGATTTGGCTGATTTAGAAAAACGCATCACCGATTTTCAACAATCTGCTCAAGGAAAAATTGATGCAAAAACAGATAAATTATACGCACCTATTCTTCAAAAAATTAATGGCGCTATCAAAGAAATAGCTAAAGCAAACAGCTATACATATATCTTTGATTCTGCTGCAGGTTCTATCCTTTTTGCCGACGAGTCAGATGATATTTTACCATTAGTAAAATCATTCTTGAAATTGCCAGATCCTAAACCGGAGCCAAAGCAAATACCATCTTCAGCTAAACCTAAATAATACAGCGAACGAGTAATATAAAAATAGGCTCAGGATATTCTTGAGCCTATTTTATTTAAACTAAAATTGAAATAATTTGTTTTAAAAACAACAAGCAATTCAAGATGATATTTATTTCTGAAATAGCAAAAGAACGCGTACTAAGTATTTGTAAAGAGGATAATCTTTCTTCTGATTATTTTGTGCGTATTTCTGTAACCAGTGGAGGGTGTAGTGGATTGACTTATAACATGAGTATGGACAATCAATCCAATTCTAATGATGAACTATTTGAAGATAAAGGTATCAAATTAGTGGTTGACCCTAAAAGTATTTTATATTTAATAGGCACCGAATTGGATTTTTCGGAAGGATTAAATGGAAAAGGATTTTACTTCAGAAACCCAAACGCTTCAAGAACCTGTAGTTGCGGAGAAAGTTTTAGCCTTTAATCCCTATTATTGGGCGGCTTTAAATTGCTCCAAAAATCTTGTATCATTTTCAGAAAGCAAACGAATGTCTTTAATCTGATATTTCAACATAGTGATACGCTCTACACCCATTCCAAACGCAAAGCCAGAATATTTTTTAGAATCGATATTGCAATTTTCCAATACCTTTGGATCTACCATTCCACACCCTAAAATTTCTACCCATCCAGAATGTTTGCAAACATTGCATCCTTCTCCACCACAAATAAAACAAGTAACATCCACTTCGGCAGATGGCTCTGTGAATGGGAAATAAGATGGACGTACTTTAATTTTTATATCTTGACCAAATAGTTCTTTTACAAAAAAATCTAAGGTTTGTAATAAATCGGCGAAAGAAACATTTTCATCGATATACAGTCCTTCTACCTGATGAAAGAAACAGTGTGAGCGAGCAGAAATGGTTTCATTTCTAAATACCCTTCCAGGTGATAAAATACGAATCGGTGGCTTTTGTCTTTCCATCACCCGCACTTGTACCGAGGAAGTATGAGTACGCAAAACCATATCTGGATTAATATTGATAAAAAATGTATCTTGCATATCTCTGGCAGGATGGTCTTCCGGCATATTTAATGCAGTGAAGTTGTGCCAGTCGTCTTCAATTTCGCGATCTTCTTCCACCGTAAATCCAATGCGCTTAAAAATTTCAATAATTTTATTTTTAACTAATTGAATCGGATGTCTTGCTCCTGTTGTGATAACATCACCCGGCAATGTGAGATCAATGGATTCTTTGTTTGTGGAAAGAGCATTTTGGAAAATTTCTTGTGCGATTGCAAATTTTTCTTCTGCTGCCTGCTTTACACTATTCACTAATTGACCAAATTCTTTCTTTCGTTCATTCGGGACAGATTTTATTTCTGAAAAAACATCTTTAAGTATATTTTTAGATCCTAAAAATCGAATACGAAATTTTTCCAATTCTTCAGTCGTATTAATGGTTGTATTATTTACTTCTTGTAAGAGTTGAGTTGTTTTTTCAAAAATATCCATACATCAAAAATAAAAAAAAGAGGCATTATTTATGCCTCTTTTTTAGATTGTAATGATTAATTAATTAGAATTTTAACTCATCCAGTGTTACGGTATGAGAGATTTTTGCATCATTAGAGGTAAGCGTTCCATTTGGACCAGAGCCTACTGTATTTCCATAAATTTGAATTTTGATGGATACGGGACTCGCTTTCCAATCAATGTCAATAAATCCGAAATTTACATATTGCCAACCATTTCCTACGCGGATGGCATCGTTGGTAGTGGCTATTTTGTCTTCATGGTGGGTAATTCCACTCGAAGTAGCATCGTAAATTGGGTATAATCCCGGTTGTTCTACTTTTGTCAATTCTGCAAAATGAACGTCTCCACTTAAGAAAAATACGCCCTCTGCTCGGGTGCTTTTTATAAGGTCATACATGCGTTGTTTTTCTAATGGTAGTAATGCCCAGTTTTCATTACCTGAATATTGAGAGTTAAATTGAAGAGAAGACATGATGATTCTCACTTTTGCCGGTTTTTTTAATTCTTCTTCTAACCAATTCCATTGAATGTCACTCATCATTCTTGCATCTGGCGACATCAATGTGTCGTATCCGGACAAGGCGGCAGCGGGTCCTTCAGCTTTATAAGGTGTATGGTTGTAACGCAAGTCAAGCATAATGACTTGAACTCTATGAGCATCATCATTGTAATAATAAGAACCATAAATTGCTCCATCTGGTCTGTTGTGTCTTGGATCTGATTCTGAAATATTCCAAAATTTAAAAAAGATATTTTTTGCAATATTCTTTACAGGATTAGTTGATGTTGCATCATTCATACCAGCATCATGGTCATCCCAAGTAGCAATCATTGGCACCTTTGCACGTAATTCTTGCCATCTTTTATCTCCTGCCAGCGCACGGTAGGCTCCTTCAATGTATTCTTTTGTTCCAGGAGCTAATGCAAAGAAATCTGCATAAACATTGTCGCCTCCTGCAACGTATAATTGTGGATTTACCTCTAAAATTCTACTGAAAATCTTTTTATCTGGTAAGTATTGAGCACAACACGAACCAAAAGAAATCCGAGAGAGTATTTCTTTTTCTTCATTGTTTTTTTTACCATCTTTACTACACCCAAATAATAATAGCGTTGCCAAAATGAGCGTTAAATGTTTTTTCATCTTGCATTTATTTTGTTAAGAAATAATTTCATTTCGATTACGAATTTACTAATAAAATTTGATTGATATGCTGAATTAACAATTTATTCTATGCTTCTTTTGTATTATTTTTGAGCAATGTTTGAACAATTTAAAAAGGGATTACAGCAGGCATTCTTACAGCCATTGCCCGGAAAGCCTGCGCAGGATTTGTTAAAACCTTATGTTAGCCTATATAAATCTTTAGAGGTACCACAGTTGCCCAATAGCAGAGAAGGAGCGGTTATGTCGTTAATATATCCAATCGGTAATATTCCGCATATTCTATTTATTGAACGCCCAGTGTATCAAGGAGTGCACAGCGGACAGATTGCTTTCCCGGGTGGAAAAATAGAAAAATCCGACCGTAGTTCCCTGGATGCTGCATTGAGAGAAACGTATGAAGAAGTGGGTGTTAATGGTGCCCAGATCGAGGTGATAGGGCCACTTTCGCAAGTATATGTTTTGGCTAGTAATTTTATGGTGTATCCTTTTGTAGGTATATTACCAGAAAAACCAATTTTAATTCCCGATGGCATTGAAGTAGCGAATACTTTAGAAGTGCCATTGCATCATTTTGTAGAATCTATTGTAAAAGAAACGACGATGAAAAGTGCACTTGGTATTGATTTAATTGCACCTTATTATGATTTAGAGGGTAAAAAACTTTGGGGTGCTACTGCCATGATGGTCAGTGAGCTGTGTGCAGTTGTAAAAAATCAGGGAATAAAACTTTATTGAGCGATTGGTTTAATTCGCATTAATTTCTGCTGGAAATTTTAAAGATTTTTTAGAATTGACTAATGAGAAATTTCCATTCCTTTTTACATTTAAAGAAAAAAGAATGAATGTGAGCAGTATGCTTAAGGCAATTTCAATTAATATTAGATATAGATTTCCTAAATATTGTAAAGAATATGCCGTTATAATAAATACCAAATTTGTTACAACCAATACAGCTGTTGCTTGAATATGAGATAAGCCTAAGTCTATTAAACGATGGTGAATATGGTTTCTGTCTGCAATGAACGGTGATTTTTTATTGAAAATGCGTAATATGAAAACACGTAGAGTGTCAAATATAGGAATGATTAAAACGGCTATTGCAATTGCTGGAGCGGCTGTTACTGTTATAATTCCATCTGTGTGTGAACGCAATACTATTTCATTTTTTTCTATAAATTGAATAGCTAATACAGCTACTAATAATCCAATGGACAAACTTCCTGAATCTCCCATGAATATTTTAGCAGGAGTGTAATTGTATTTTAAAAAAGCTAATATAGCTCCGCTCATTGCGATAGATAAAATAGCATAATCAAAAAAACCATAATAATAGAACCAAATACCAAATACAATAGACACTAAAATAGCAATACTGCCAGCAAGTAAATTAATGCCGTCTATAATGTTAAATGCATTGATGATAAAAATAATGGTTACCATAGACAAGCCAATGCTGAAAAAATCATTGATATAAGAAATTCCAAAAAGCCCGTATAAACTTGTTAATCGAACATCACCCAAGATGACAATAATACTTGCTGCAAATATTTGACCGATGAATTTTTTGGAAGCCACTAATTCCACAATGTCATCTTTGGCACCTAACATGAACATAAAACACAGTGCTGCTAAGATATATTTCATCTCGTGTGTTCGTATATTAAAGTTGGCAAACAAACAGAAAGAAATCATAAAACCGCCAAAAATACCAACTCCTCCCAAAGTGGGAATAACAATTGTATGTGATTTTCTTTTGCCAGGGGCATCAAATAAATGTTTAATAGTAGCAACCTTTATGATGGAAGGTATGAACATATATGTCAACACAAATGAAGTCAACAAGGCAGAGGCTAATTTAAAATAGTCACTGTACATAGTATTAAGTCAAAGTTAATAACATTTATTTAAACGGCAGTATTTTTTTTACAATTTCAATAGGATATTTTTATAAATCAAGCATACGGCATCTTCTGAAAAGATTGTTGTTGCACGTTTTCTGGCATTTTCTCCCATTTGTATTCGTTGCTTTTCTTCCAAAGCTAAAAATAATTCGAACTTTTCTTTTAATGAATTAATATCTGCTGTCCGACACAAAAATCCGCTCACATTATCTTCGATAGAATCTTTGCAACCAGCCGCATCGGTAGTGATGCAAGGCTTGCTCATTGCCATACCTTCTAGTATAGCTCGCGGCATTCCTTCTCGATAGGAGGGCAATACGATGCAATCAGCTTCGCAAATATAAGGTCTGGTATCTTTTGTATATCCATGGTAAGTGATGGTGCCATCGGTTATCCATTTTTCCAATTCTTCTTTTTGGATAGCCGCAGGATTGTTGTTGTCTATATCGCCTAATAAATGAAATTCGGCTGTTTTTTGTTCGATTAAAATTTTTTGGGCAGCAGCAATATATTCATTAATTCCTTTGTCGTTCAATAGTCTTCCAATCATCAAAAACCGAGTGATATTGTCTTTTTTTTTCGAAGTACAGAAAGTAGGGTTGAATTTATTTGTGTCTATTCCTGAGCCAGGAACGGTCATGGTTTTTTTCTTATTGACTAATTTATTTTCAGTGAAGATTTGTAAATCATCGGCATTTTGAAATAATACCTTTTCGGCAAAATTGAAAGCCACTTTATATAATTGATGTGCAATGGTGCTGGCAACACTTTTATTTAAAAATGTATAACCCAATCCCGTAACGGTACAAATAGCTTTAGTGCCAGCCATTCGTGCAGCTAAAGTGCCGTATATATTAGGCTTTATGGTGTATTGTAATACAACATCCAATTGCAGTGAATGATAAATTTTTCTAAACTCATTGCACAGTTGCAGGTCATAGATTGGGTTGGTGCCCTTTCTGGATAGATGCTTTACTTCAACAAATGGTATGTTGTTTTTTTTAATCAAAGGAATATAATCATCTGCAGGTGCAATTGCCCATACTGTATGTCCTTCTTGTTGTAAAAATTTAATTAAACCTAATCGAAAATTATAAATATTAAAGGCCGTATTCGCTACGATTCCTATGTTTAAAGATTTTGTCATATTTCTATCAAAGATAATTTTATAGCGTGTAAAAGCAAATAAAGATTATTCGAAGCTGTTTAATCCATATATTTTCGCCAAAAATTTTGGAATACAATTAATGCCCAAATTTGTGCATGCACATCTCCGGGGTTATTCGAAAGTAATCGTTGTTTGAGTTGTTGAATCATAGATAGATTAAAAATTCCTTGTTGGCGTATATAGTCATCTTGCAGCCAATCATTAAAAATTTTATCTTTTAAATCTTTTCTAAACCATTGCAATAAGGGTACTTCGAATCCTCTTTTGGGTCTGTTGAATAATTCTTTAGGAAGCATATCTTTAAAAGATTCTTGCACGATTTTCTTTTTTATTTGTCCGTTTATTTTACTAGAAACAGGCAGTGAGAAAGCAAATTCTACCACTCTGTAATCTAAAAAAGGGGTGCGTACTTCCAAAGAATTGCGCATGCTCATTCTGTCCACTTTTACAAGCATGTCGTAGGGTAATACCATGTTTACATCTGCTAATAAATGGTCATTTAAAGTGCCATCAAAGGATACTAAGGAAGAAAATTGTTGGCGTGTTTCTACTATTTCAGTTAAGGCGTTATCTATCTTTTCTGGCAAAAGTGAGTTTACATATTGCAAATCATTGATGCAACACCAACGCCACCAACGCTCTGCAGGAGAGAGCTCCATGCCATTGGCAAATCGTTCTAATTGACGAAATTTATTTCCCCATTTTCCACTGCGTGATTTTGGCAATTGCTTCCACAAAGGTTGCAAGGTATGGATGGCATTGGCTTTCCAACCTCCATTCCGCATTTGCCATTCACCGTAATGTTTGTTGTATCCTGCAAATAATTCGTCGCCACCATCACCACTTAATGCCACGGTTACTTTTTGTCGGGTAAATTTTGATAAAATATTTACCAATAAAGCTGAAGAATCTGCAAAGGGTTCGTCCGTATAGTCTAATAATTCCTGCAAACTTTGAAGTAAATCATCATTTTTTAATTTAAAAACGGTATGGTTGGTTTTAAAATGTTTGGCAACTAAATCCGCATAAGGAGTTTCGTCAAAAAAATCATTTCCTTCAAATCCGATGGAAAAGGTATTTAAATTTTTGGTGTGTCGAGAAGCCATGGCAGTTATTACCGAGGAATCAATTCCGCCACTTAAAAAAGCTCCTAACGGAACATCTGCTATTAAGCGCAAGCGCACGGCATCATCCATCAATTCTACTAATTTCTTTTTTTGTGCATCATAAGAAAGTTGGGTATGCTCTGCTTGGACTGCTTGGTATGGGATGGTGTACCATTTGCTTATCGTGCAATGCTTGTTGTACACCTCGATGTAGCATCCCGGTTCTAAGCGATATATGTTTTTGAAAATAGATTTTTTTCCAGGAATATAATTTAATTGAAAATAAAGACTTACTGCGCTCCAATTAATTTCTTTGCTTATTGGAAATTGAAGTAATGTTTTTAATTCAGAACCGAAGAAAAAATAATTCTCATCTTTAAAATAATAAAGTGGCTTAATGCCAAATCTATCGCAAGCGATGAAAAACTTATCTTCATCTTTGTCATAGATAGCAAAGGCAAAAAAACCATTGAGTTTGTGTAAGCATGCTTCACCGAATTGAATGTAGGCATATAATAATACCTCTGTATCGGATTGTGTTTTAAATTGAAACCCTTTTTGTTCTAATTCTTCTTTAATGCTTTTATAGTTAAAAATTTCTCCATTAAAAACGATAGCATATCTGCCGGATGCATCATAAATAGGTTGATTGGCAGCGGTAGAAGTATCAATAACGGAAAGTCGTGCATGAATTAAAGCGGCATTTCCAATAGTAGTAAATTGTTGGTTATCTGGCCCTCGTTTGTTTAAAGAAGTGGCGGCATTTTGCAGCCATTGATGTTCTATAATTTTATTGTTAAATGAATAAGCCCCGGCAATCCCACACATTTGAATGTATAATTTATGATGTACAAGGTACGATTTTTTACGAATATGAATGCATTAGCTATTTCTAGAATCCTCCCCCCAATTTAGTTTTTCGCGCAAGGTTTGAAGGTAAGAGCTTTCTGGCATTCTTAGTAATTTAAATGTAAAATTAGATTTGCGTACAGCTAATTGTATGGTGTTATCTATACTGATAGAGCGAGAGTCTATAGAGCATAAAAAATTATTAGAACGACATTCTACTTCGAAGGATAGAATGGTGTCGTCTGCAATAATAATAGGACGGGCATTGAGGTTGTGCGGTGATACCAGCGTTAGAACAAAAGTGCCTGAGGTGGGGAACACAATGGGGCCGCCACAGCTTAAAGAATAGGCAGTAGAGCCTGTTGGGGTTGCTACGATTAATCCGTCTGCCCAGAAAGAATTTAGAAATTCACCATTCAAATAGACGTGCACTACTATCATGGACGAGGAGTCTGTTTTGTGGATAGTAAATTCATTTAATCCATAATTTACTTCTCCAAAAACAGGCTTGTTGGTTTCTACTGTAATTAAAGTTCTGTTTTCAATGGTGAAGGTGTTGTGTTCAATGGATTCTATCAGGTTTTTGATTTCTTCTTTATGGATGTCTGCTAAAAAACCCAACCTTCCCATATTGATACCTGCTACCGGAATTTCACTGTCACGCACCAGTTGTAAGGTATCTAACAAGGTGCCATCACCGCCTACCGTAATAAGTAGATCGAGATGTTTTTTTACATCAAGATGGTTTTTAAAAGTATTGATGAGTTGTTTTGGAATATATTTGCGAATGACTTTATAGTAATCTTGGAATATAAAAAAAGGAATTTCTCTTTGATTTAACTGTGTAATTAATTCCAATACATACGGTGTATGCTCTTCTTTAAAAATCCTGCTATAAATTCCTATAGTCATATATAATCCTCTTGGTCATTTATTGTTGGAGAATAGTTTCATTCCTCCCAAAAAAAAATATTATCTAATAACTAGTTATTTTTTTCAATTCTATATTGGTTGTTCAAAATGTAAATATAATCCTTTCTTCAAATACCTGTTAAAACTATATTCAATGCGCAATAATTTTGAATTAAACGTCACAAGGTTGAGTCCGACACCGTAACCAAATTGCCATTTGTTTTTATATTGATTGTTGTCTGTAAAATATCTGTCCCACACATATCCTGCGTCGAAGAATGCCGTTAAATATAGGTTTAATGGCAAATATGCTAAAGATGAATTTAGAATGGCGGCATTTTTTCCTTTGAATTTTTTTACTTTATTAAGTTGAAAGCTAAATAATCTGCATCTGTATTCATTTTTGAATAATAAGAAATGTTGACCGTCCATTACATTCAATTCATAGCCTCTGATGGCATTTTCATAATACCCCAATGATTTTATCGGTTGTAAATTATAAGGTTGTTTGCGGGGCCAGGAGAACTGCCATTTTATCATAGCAGCGGCAGAAAAACGAGGTTGTTTCTTCCATAGTATGTATTTGCTAAATTGAAATCCAGCCGTTGTCATTTTGGTTTTTAAAAATCCTAATCCATAATTGGTAAAATTTACCGAAAGCATCCATCCGTCTGTGGGGTAGGCTCTGATGTTTCTGAAGTCTGCTACGTAGTCATATCCTATTTTAAAGAATTGTTGTTTTCTATCGCCCAAAAAATAATTTGGATTGGCGCGATAAGCGGAATCACTAATGATAGACCAACCATAACCCATGGAGAAATAATGAGTAGTATGGATTCGTTTTCGATAAGATATTTGAGGGGAGATTTCTATTTTTTGATTTTGCCATGTTTTACCAAGATCCATGTAGGCTAATTTGTCATCTACTGTGTTGTAGGCAATTCGTTTTGTTCGCAGCATGGTATAGTAAATAGACAATCCTAATCGTTCTTTTTTCCTTTGGATAATAGGGATGTTATATCCAATATCCAATCGTTGGGCAAAACCAAAGCTGATGCCAACTTGCAGCATATCATTTCTACCTGTCAAATTACCCCAATTTAATTGTAATCCGTATTGTAGTCGTTTGAAATTGTGATTGTATTGTTTCCACCATTCTACCACGTTACGGTCAACAAATTTGACTATTGGAACTGGCATAATCATCCATCGTTCTCTTACTTGAATAAAAAGATCTAAACTGTCTTCTTCCCAGTTTTTTATATTAATAGCAACGTCATTAAACAGTCCGAGGTTAAAAATATTCATCCGTTGCTGCAATAGGGTTTCATCTATTTTTGTGGCAGGAAATGAGTCGTCTTCATGCAATAACATTTCTCTTAAAATGATGTATGTTTTTGTTTTTTTATTGCCAGAAATTTGGATGTTTCTAATTTTTAAAAATGTAGTATTTTCTTGTGCGTGTGCACAAAGTATCAATAAGCTACAATATACCCAAAGTATGTGTTTCAAATTCTTCTTAAAGTAGATGTTGTAAAGGTACAAGAATAAATGAGCTTCAATAGTAATCTGTTTTGATGAATAGTGAATATTTGCAAAATATGATTTAGAAAAAGGATAAAATAAGCCCGATTAATTGACCAAATACCCCAACTAATAATCCGGTATAGACTTCTTTCATGGTGTGTGCTTCCAAATAGAGGCGTGCAGATGCTATTGCACCGGTTAATACGATGATGGCTACGAAAAAATATCGGATATCTGTAGGTGATATAAGAGACAAAAACAAGGTGCCCATAAAGATTCCACCCATTCCTACCATGTGAAGGCTAATTTTTGAAAAAACATTTATTAAAAATGCAATAAACAAAGATGCTAAAGTTCCAAGCATAAATACTCGAACCGTTAACGGGAAATTAATTTTCTTAATAGCCAAATATGCCCAAACATAAAAAATAATAGTGGCTACTAATGGAATAATGCGTTGCTTGTGATCGGGCATTTCTAAGTTTTGAATAAAACCTAATTTTTTCATTAAAAGAACGGAAATAGCAGGAAACATGAAGGTGTTTATAAATATTACTGCTATCACTATGCCGATAGGCATTCCGGCAAAAGAAAATGGATTCGTATATAATAACATTAATACAAACCATGTAACCATCAGCAATGGATGAAAAAGATAGGAGAGTGTTTTTGAAAGAATTTTTATCACGGCAGAATTTATTTTGTGTAAAAGGAATAATCTTTTTTATAGTTCTTTTCTAAGTCGAGCCACTGGAATGCTTAATTGCTCTCTGTATTTGGCTACTGTTCTGCGGGCAATATTGTATCCCTTTTGTTTTAATTGTTCTGTTAAAAATTCATCGCTAAGTGGTTTTGATTTATCTTCTGCTAAAATCAATTCTTCTAATATTTTCTTTACTTCACGAGTGGATACTTCTTCGCCACTTTCGGTTTGTAAGCCTTCTGAGAAAAAATGTTTTAATGAAAAAACGCCAAATTCTGTTTGGCAATATTTGCTGTTCGCTACCCGTGAAACTGTCGAAATATCTAATCCAGTAATTTCGGCAATGTCTTTTAATATCATTGGACGTAAATTCATTTCATCGCCGGTCAAAAAGTAATTATTTTGAAACATAACAATTGCTTCCATTGTTACAAACAAGGTGTGTTGGCGTTGTTTGATGGCATCAATAAACCATTTCGCGGCATCCATTTTTTGTTTGATAAAGACTACGGCTTCTTTTTGTTTTTTATCTTTCATTGCTCCTTTTCCGTACGAAGTCAACATTTCTTTGAATGAATCGCTGATGCGCAAGTCGGGAGCATTTTTCCCATTTAATAAAACTTCTAATGCTCCATTATTATTTTCAACAGTAAAATCGGGAATGATGGTTTGATGACTGACGGAAGTAGTATCGCTGGCGCCTCCGGGTTTTGGGTTTAAGTGTAGAATAATGTCCAACGCTTTTTTTAGTTGTTCTTCATTAATGTCCAATGATTTCATCAATTTGTCATAATGCTTTTTAGTAAAGGCTTCAAATTGAGATTGAATAATTTTGAGTGCCAATTTTACATTCGAATTTTGTTCTTTGCGCTCTAATTGTATTTGCAAACATTCTTGTAAGCTCCGAGCGCCTACTCCCGGAGGGTCGAAACGGTGAATTGTGCGTAATATTTCTTCTATCTCTTCGACAGTGGTAGTTACATTTCGTTGAAATGCCAAATCATCTACAATGGCATCTAAATCCCGTCTTAAATATCCATCATCGTCGATGCTGCCGATTAGTTGGTCGGCAATAAGCCATTCCTGTTCGCTTAAGTCTAATAAATTTAATTGTTCGTCTAAAAAATCGTGAAAACTTTTGCCTACGGCAAACGGTATTGTTTTCTTTTCTTCTTTGCCTTTGTAATCTTCTCCACCATCTCCCGAATAATCATAATCATCTTTGGTGTATGCTTCTACATCAAGGCTGTCGGTGTAATCATCGTCATTGTTGTCGTATGGCTCCTCCTCTTCATCGCGGATTTGTTCTGGCTCTGAAAGATTTTCTTTGTCGCTGTCAAAGTCTGTCATGTTTTCTTCCAGTGCCGGGTTTATTTCTAATTCTTCTTTTATACGTTGTTCTAAATTTGCTGTAGGAACTTGTAATAATTTCATTAACTGTATCTGCTGTGGAGACAGTTTTTGAAGCATTTTTTGTGTCAGTCGTTGATGTAACATGAATGAATTTCAGAAATGATATTTAGAATATAGAATATAGTTACAAAAATACGAAAATGCAGAGAAAAAACGGTAGAAAATGTATAGTTTGGAAAGTGGCTATTTATTTACTGCGGTTACTGTTTTTTTCTAATAAATTGGCATTGGTATATTCCTGCAAATAATAAAAAATAAATAGCTGCTTGTGTTGTATTTGAATAGTTTAAAACATATCTTCTTCAATATACAAGGTGTTGTATTTTGATAAATCTATATTTTTGTCAAAGATATCAAATTCACTACACTCAAAAACATCTAAAATTTTTCCACCTTGTGCGTCTATTAAAAGTGATATTTTTTGTTTGGATTTGTTTCCAATAAATACATATCCTCCAGTACAAGCATTGGGGCAGATTTTGCTATCGCAAAATCCGGCATATCCTATAAGTTCTGTTTCTTTACTATTTTGAAATTGTTCAAAAACATCCTCCAGTTTTTCTACAAAAAGGTGCTTTGGGAAGTCTTGATAAGTCTTGTCATTGTCTAAAATAAGATCAATCATTTCTATGTCCATTTTCTGGATATAAAAGACCAAAGCTTCTGCTTGTGTGCTTGGTTTTTGCATATTTTCCATTTATCTAAAAGTACTCTAATTTAAGTATTTTATTTTCAAATTTTACGGCAGTTCATTTAAAAATACCATAAAAAAAATTCCTATCTTGATAGCGGAATGAACAATTTGATAAATGAGTTACTACAAGGATTGCGCGCCACTACTTATTGGGAATTTCAGGCAATAGTTGCAGGTATATTATATTTAGTTTTTGCCATAAAAGAAAAAAAAATTTGCTGGTTTTTTGCGCTTGTCAATGCAGCTACTTATGTATATGTTAGCTATACAGCAAAATTACATTTGGATGCTTTATTGCAAATTTTTTATATAGTGATGGCCGTTGTTGGGTATTTGAATTGGAATAAAGAAAAAGATATTTTGCATATACATACTTGGACGGCAACCTTGCATCTATTTACGCTGATATTTACTTCACTGGTAAGTGTTTTGGTTGGATATTTATTTCATAAATACACCGATCAGGCCAATCCATATCTGGATGCTTTTGCTACTTGTTTTAGTTTGGTAACTACTTATATGGTAACAAGAAAAGTATTGGAAAATTGGATATATTGGATAGTTATTGATAGCCTTATGATTTATTTATATTTTGTTCGAGATTTAAAAATGTCGAGCCTGTTGATGACATTTTATACTATTATGGCTATTAACGGATTTTTAGTTTGGAGAAAAATATACCGTCAGCAAAAAAATGCAATTTCATGATCAGGATAGCGATTACTGGCCCGGAATCTACCGGAAAAACTACATTGGCAAAGGAGTTGTCCAGGCATTTTAATTGCAAATGGGTGCCTGAATATGCTCGAGATTTTTTACAAAATACAGCAGGTTTTTATACGTATGCCGATTTAGATATTATTGCTCAAAATCAAATAGAAAACTGGCAAAAACACAGTAATGATTTTTTGTGTTTTTATGATACAGAAATGTTGGTCATGAAGGTTTGGAGTGCCTTTAAATATAGCAAAGTAAGCCCACTTATTGCAACAGCACTTCAACAGCAAAAAATAGATTTGTTCCTTTTGTGCAAGCCTGATATTGAATGGGAAAAAGATGATTTGAGAGAGCATCCTGAAAAACGAGCGGAACTTTATGAAATCTATCATAATGAATTAATAAGCAGCAATGCACGATATAGAGTTATTGAAGGACAGAAAGAGGAGCGCACTCAATTGGCTATAAAACAAGTAACGCATTTTTTGGAGCACCTTGCCGCTGGTGACGTATAAAAAAAGGCTATCAAAATTGACAGCCTTTTTAAAATTGGGGAATTTTTTTATTATGATGCCATTTCTTCGTCTGAAATAAATACAGCACTATCATCAATGTCGGCAATAATTCTTCCGCAGTGCTCACAAATCATGATTGTTTTTTTAGTGCGAATTTCTGATTGTGTTTGTGGAGGAATATATCCAAAACAACCACCGCAAGCACCTCTGCTTACTTTTACTACTGCCAAGCCGTTTTTGTATGATTTACGGATACGCTTAAAGGCATTTAAAAGTCTTTCATCAATATCTACCTCCATTTCTGTAGCTTTTCCAGAAAGTTCTTTTTCCTCTTTCTCTGTATCTTTAATGATGTTTTGTAATTCGACTTTCTTTTGCTCTAAATCTCTTTCTTTGCTATCTAGTCGTTTTTGGATTTCATCCAATTGTTTTTGTTGATTTTCGATAGTAAAGTTAGCTTCTTTAATTTTCTTCTCTGCTAATTGAATTTCTAATTTTTGCAATTCAATTTCTTTGTTTAAAGCATCAAACTCACGATTGTTTTTTACGTTGTGAAGCTGTTTATCGTATTTTGTAATAAGCGTTTGAGCTTCTTTCATCAATGTTTTTCTGTGCTCAATTTCTTCCTGTGCATCGCTTATCTCACTTTGAACTTTACCTACTCGTTTTTTAGTTCCTTCAATCTCGTCTTCTAAATCTGCTACTTCGATTGGTAACTCTCCTTTTAAAATTCGGATGGCGTCAATTTTAGAGTAGATACTTTGTAATTGTTCTAATTGTTCTAACTTATCTGAAATATTAGTCAATTCTTTCTTACGTGCCATTATATATAATTTATTGGATTAGTGTTAATTGTCGAAATTTGAACCGCAAAAGTAGGAAATTTTATCGAAATTATTTTGTTAAATAATTGTACCGTAAATTGCTCACTCTCAAAATGCCCAATATCTGCTATAATTATTTGATTATCAGCATCAAAGAATTGATGGTGCTTAAAATCACCCGTTATGAATATATCTGCTTGCTGTGTGATGGCATTGGGCAAAAGAAAACTTCCGGCGCCTCCGCACAAGGCTATTTTACTTATTTTTTTCTTTCTGAATGTCGTATGTCGAATGCATTTAGTCTTCATTTTAACTTTCAATAATGCTAAAAAATCCTGCTCTTTCATCGGCGTTTTTAATTCACCAATCATGCCAGCGCCAACTTCTTGATAGTAATTATCCAGCGTAATTATTTCATACGCTACTTCTTCATACGGATGATTTTTGAACAATGCAGTCAATATTTTTTTCTCTAAATGAAATGGAAAAATAACTTCTATCTTCTGTTCCGATTCTGTACTTCTTACGTTTTTCTTTCCTATAGTTGGATGGGATTGATGATTGCCTTTATACGTTCCTGTACCACACACACTATAACTACATTCGCTGTAATTGCCAATATTTCCTGCACCTGCTTCAAATAATGCATTCAATAATACGTCTTTGTTTTTTTCGGGCACATACGTATATAATTTCTTGAGTAACTTTTTTTTTGGCTCTAAAATTTTTCTATTTATCAATCCCAATTTATCGGCAATCATGTTGTTTACGCCCAATCGAACATTGTCTAAATTGGTATGACAAGCATAAATGGCAATGTCATTTTTTATGGCTTTTAATACCGTTCGTTCGATATAATTTTTTCCAGTTAAGCTTTTTAATCCTGAAAAAATAATTGGATGATGCGCAATTATCAAATTGCATTTTTTGCGAATAGCTTCCTCTACCACCGCCTCAATGACATCCAAACATAGTAAAACACCTGTGCAAGTTGCCATTCTGTCACCTACCAACAATCCTGCATTGTCATAAGACTCTTGGTATGATAATGGTGCAAATTCTTCTATTGTTTCAATTATTTCGGTTATTTTCATGTAATTTTTTTAGTGAACGTACTTACAAAAATACTATTATTTCCTTTTGCCTTTATCTATGGTTTGATAATTGGCTTGCGCAATTGGTTGTACAAGAGCAATTTTATTGGCTCTACTGATTTTGAAATTCCCATAATAAGCATAGGCAACCTAAGCATGGGCGGCACTGGAAAAACGCCGATGATTGAATTATTGATTGAATTATTACATGGAAAATACAAAACAGGCGTATTAAGTCGAGGATATAAACGTAAAACTACCGGATATGTAGAAGTGCTGCCATACTCAAACGCGAATCAAGTCGGCGATGAACCTTTGATGATAAAATTGAAATATCCTGCTGCAAATGTAGCGGTAGGGGAACAACGTGTTATTGCTATTCCGCATTTATTAGCAACACATCCAGATACACAAGTTATTTTATTGGATGATGCATTCCAACATCAAAGTGTGCGACCAGATGTCAATATTTTATTAACGACATATAATAAGCCTTTTTATGAAGATGTTATTTTGCCCATAGGGACTTTGCGGGAGTTTGCATCCAGTAAAAATAGGGCAAATATTATCGTTGTAACAAAATGCCCTGCTGATATTTCGCAAAAGGAACAACAGGAAATAAAAGCAAAAATAAAAGCGACAAAACAACAGCGTGTATTTTTTAGCACAGTAGAATATGGTATTCCATATAATATTCTGCAACCGATGGATAGATTGTTTTTGAATAAAAAAGACACGCAATTATTACTCACCGGCATTGCCAATGCTGCACCATTGAATGATTTTTTACTAAAAGGAAGTAAAGAAATTATTCATTATAAATACAACGATCATCATTATTTTACTTTGTATGAATTAGAAAATATGATGAAAAATTATCCGAATATCCAACATTGGATAACTACTGAAAAAGATGCGGTGCGGTTGGCGCTACACAAAGATTGGTTTATTCAGCACAATATTACTTTGTATGGTGTGCCTATTAAAACTAAAATTATTGGAGAAGAAGCTTCGGATTTTTCAAAAAGTATTCTGGGTTTTTTAGATTATTTCTACAAAGAAGAAAATATAGCATCAACGGATTTGATATAAAAAAGCAGCGGCAGCCAAAGGCTGCCGCTGCGAGTATTATTCTATCTGTTGATTATTTGATAGATAAGTTGAATTCAACTCTTCGGTTTAATGCTCTACCTGCCGCAGTTTTATTGTCAGCAATTGGTTTTGATATTCCAAATCCTTGAGAACTCATTCTGGTAGCATCTACTCCTTGTCCGATTAAGTAATCTAAAGCGGCCTTCGCTCTGTCTTGAGAAAGCTTCATGTTTAGTTCTTCTTTTCCTACATTATCAGTATGTCCGTCTATACCTACGTTGTAGTAATCATATTGTTTTAAGATTTTAGCCACTTCATTCAAAATAGCATAAGAAGCAGGTTTTATTACAGATTTACCTGTTTCAAATTGAATGTTTTGAGCTTTCAATAATACTTTTTTCACTTTTTCTTCCAATACAGGACATCCTTTGTTTTCTTTTGGTCCTTTTACCGTTGGGCACTTGTCTATATTGTCAGGAACGCCGTCACCATCTGTATCCGCATAAGGACAACCTTTGTTTTCTTTTGGTCCTGCTACAGTAGGACACTCATCTTCATGGTCGTATAAGCCATCACCATCAGTATCTGGGCAGCCTGCATGGGCTTTGTCTCCTTTTACCGTTGGACATTTGTCTTCATAATCAGGAACACCATCACCATCAGTATCTGGGCAACCATTAAATTCTTTTAATCCTTTTACATCTGGACATTTGTCGTCTTTATCCGGAATGCCATCACCATCTCTGTCCGGGCATCCTCTTAGTTCTTTCAAGCCTGCTTGATCTGGACAATCGTCTTCCATATCAATTACTCCGTCGCCATCTCTATCTGGGCAGCCTTGTAATTCTTTTTTACCTGGTGTGTCTGGGCATCTGTCTTCTGCGTCTAAAATTCCATCTCCATCTCTATCTGGGCATCCTTTGCTTTCGCAAGTTCCTTTCTGATTAGGGCATAAGTCCATTTTATTAGATACTCCGTCTTTGTCTTTGTCTTTTGCTTTCATGTTTGGTATAGAGATTTTGAATCCTATCTGTACATTAATATCTCTCGCATTTCCTTTTTTCATTTTTATTAATGAAGAGAAAATATCTTGAGAAGCTAAATACAACGGACCAGCTCTAAAGCCAAGACCCCATTGTGCATTTGCTAATTGATCGACAGCAACTGGCATATATACGCCAGCCCATTTGTAATCATATCTTGGGGTTACTGCAACAGTAGTTAAGTGATGAACATTATTTCCTTTTTGAGGAATTGGATTGATTTGGGCTGCAATATTTACTCCAAATCCTTTGATGATATTAACATCTATCCATGTATTGATGGTAGTGGGTAACCACATTTTAAACGTACTGTTGTTATTGATGGTAGTTCCCATGTTTTTCCAATCATAGAACATGGTATTTTGATTGAATGGTTCATCCGATTTCACATCCTTCATATAGTAATCTCTAGTAGAGTCAGATTTAGTGAAACGCAAACGACCAATATTTGTTACTGAGAATCCAAATTGTACTAAATGTTTATCTCTTTCATTATAGTATAAATCTTTACAATCCATATTGTATTTGTACTTGTCTTTATCTCTTCTGAATTCATAGACTACAGCGATATCTGCTGCTGCAGACCAATTAGAAATTTTATTAGATAACATGTCTTTTGTCCAGAATTCTTTTGCATCATAATTTTTAGATGGCAAGAAATAATCTAAATTTTTAGATGCACCAGTATATATTTTAGTATCTGTAATGTGGATAGTATCTAAATTATCAAATCTGTAATTAAACTTATCTGAATAAGCATAAATAGCACCAATGCCTTTCACTACTTTTAGAGTAGCACCTACTTTTAAGAAATGTTTTTCTTTATCTAATACCACTCTTGAATAGGTAACGCCCAAATCAGCCCAAGCCATACCTTTGATGCCCATGTTGTTAATAGTATGTGGTTGATTTCTGAAATCTCCAATTTTATTGAAGGCATCATTTCCCCAGCCCCATCTGATGTTGCGAGCCAAAGGCTCTCCTAAATTATCTACATTAATTACGCTGTTGATATGACCAGTTAGTGCAATTGCATTTTTATTGCTCTTGTTCTTTCCAAATCCTACTAAAAAAGACAAAGGAAGTTGAGTGGTAGTGCTGGCATATCCAAATTTGTTTTTACCATTCAAGTGCTCCCATAAGTTCTGATCTTTGTCCCAGCCATTTTTGAAGTTTAATAACTTTCCTTTTAATCCAATATAACTATTGGAAGTGGTAACATCTTGTGTAAATAAATTAATATCTACTAAATAACGACTGTCTGCAATAGCAGGATTGTAATTTACATTTGTAACTCCTCCAAAGTTACTTGCCCTAATTCCTAAGAATTGAGCTTTTGCCGATATAATGCTAATACATAGCAGGACAGCAAGTCCAAATTTTTTTCTCATTTTTTAAATATTTTTATAAATAATACGCTGCAAAAATACATAGAACAACAATACACCGCTCAGATTTTTATTAACCTTTCTTAATATTTTCTATTAAAAACAGCCTCTAAATACTTCATATCAATTAATTTTATTATTTTTGTCCCGACTTCGCAAGTGTGTTCTCAATATTTTCAACTTCATTGACGCATGCTATTTTCTCAATTTTCCCAATTTTCTTATTTTTAAAACAATAAAGTTTTTTAATTATTACAATTTAAATATAATATGAATTATAACACTGATAGAAATAGTATAGAAATGCGCGAATACGGTCGGCATGTACAAAAAATGGTAGATTATGCTATTAATATTGAAGATAGAAAAGAACGACAAAAAGCGGCAGAAAGCATTATTCAATTAATGGGAATCTTAAACCCTCAATTGCGAAGTACTGCAGATTACAAGCAAAAATTATGGGATCATCTATTTATTATTTCTAAGTTCGAATTGGACGTAGATTCACCTTATCCAATTCCTACAGAAGCTACTGCAAGAATAAAACCTTCTTTTTTACCTTATCCACAAAAGCGCATCAAGCTAAAACATTATGGTAGAAATGTAGAATCTTTAGTGAAGAAAGCAATAGGAATGACGGATGAAGGTAAGAAAGAAGCCTTTACAGAAATTATTGGCAATTTTATGAAATTAGCCTATAAAAACTGGAGCAATGAAGAAGTTAGCAATGAGCTGATAAAAGAAGATATGAAATCAATATCAGGCGGTGAGTTAGAAATAAGTGAAGAGATGAATATTGAAAACATGACAAGAAATCAACAAAAACAACAGCGAAGATTCTCTCAGAATAACAACAATAACAACCGAAATAAAAATAAATTTAACAAGAATAATCGCAGTCGTAATAATTTTCCAAATAATAACAATAACAGAAATCGTTATAAATAATAAAATACATCATGAGTTTAGATGCTTTTGAAGTAATAGGCGGAAAACCGCTCAAAGGAACTATCACTCCGCAAGGGGCTAAAAACGAAGCACTGCAAATACTTTCTGCCGTGTTGCTATCGGATGAAGATATTACTATCTCTAATATTCCCAATATATTAGATGTAAATGTATTGATAGAGTTGCTTGCAGAAATGGGTGTAAAAGTGACAAAACAAAATTACGATACTTATACCTTCAATGCAAATGCGGTAGATCCAGATATTCTATTGACAGAAAATTTTAAAAAACGTGCAGGCAATTTGCGGGGTTCTGTAATGATTTTAGGGCCACTTTTAGCCCGCTTTCACAAAGCCTATTTGCCTACACCAGGTGGCGACAAAATAGGACGTCGGCGTTTGGATACACATTTTCTTGGTTTTGTAGAATTAGGTGCTTCCTTTCATTTTGACATCGAAAAATCATTCTATTCCCTTACTACAAAAAAACTTATTGGCAAATCAATTTTATTAGAAGAGCCATCCGTAACAGGAACAGCAAACATTGTAATGGCAGCAGTTTTAGCAGAAGGCGAAACCACTATTTTTAATGCCGCCTGCGAGCCTTACTTGCAGCAACTGTGCGATATGCTCAACCGAATGGGTGCAAAAATTTCAGGAATTGGTTCTAATTTATTGAAAATTGAAGGGGTAAAAAAACTCGGAGGCACTACTCATCGTTTATTGCCCGATATGATTGAGATTGGCAGTTTTATTGGATTAGCAGCTATGACAAAATCGGATATCATTATCAAAGATGTGCGTTTGGATATGTTGGGACTTATCCCTACTTTTTTTAAAAAATTAGGGATTCAATTAGAATTAATTGGAGACGATATTCATATTCCAGCACAAGAGAAATATGAAATTAAAACATTCATCGATGGTTCTATTCTAACCATCTCAGACGGCCCTTGGCCCTTGTTTACACCAGATTTATTAAGTATCATGCTGGTTACTGCCACACAAGCAAGTGGTAGCGTACTGATTCATCAAAAAATGTTTGAGAGTCGCTTGTTTTTTGTAGATAAATTAATTGATATGGGAGCAAAAATTATTTTGTGCGACCCTCATCGAGCCACGGTTATAGGTATTAATCGCGAATATAATTTGCGAGGTATCAATATGAGTTCACCCGATATTAGAGCAGGAGTGGCATTGTTAATTGCCGCACTTTCTGCAGAAGGGAAAAGCACCATTTCCAATATCCACCAAATAGATAGAGGTTATCAATATATTGATAAACGACTGCAAGATTTAGGTGCAGACATTGTACGATTGTAAAGTATTAAAAATCAAATACTTTTGAGAGATTTATTAACTCTTTATATTATGTTTTATTAACGTAAAATGTGGATAAACAAGCTTGCGTTTTTCCTGTTTTCACATAGCATTTTTATATCTTTGTAAGGTTAATTTTTTCTATTAAAAATAACAACAAAATCTTATTAATCATATCCCCATACTCAATACTACAAAATGAGCGAAGAAGTTTTAGCAGATGTAAAAAATAACAGCCATTATGGTGCCGATAACATCACCGTTTTAGAAGGATTAGAAGCAGTGCGCAAACGTCCTGCCATGTACATTGGTGACATCAACAACAGAGGATTGCACCACTTGGTATATGAAGTAGTCGATAACTCTATAGACGAGGCTTTAGCTGGATATTGTAAAAATATTTTTGTAACTATCCATGAAGATAATTCCATTTCTGTATTAGACGATGGTCGAGGTATCCCAGTAGATATGCACCCAAAAGAAGGGCGTTCTGCATTGGAAGTAGTATTAACAGTTTTGCACGCCGGTGGTAAATTTGACAAAGATTCTTATAAAGTTTCTGGAGGTTTGCACGGTGTAGGGGTTTCTTGTGTGAATGCACTTTCATCCCATTTAAGAGCAACAGTATATCGAGACGGAAAAGAATATCAACAAGAATTTAGTATAGGTATTCCTCAATATTCTGTAAAAGAAGTAGGAACATCAGAAATACGAGGAACAAAAATTCATTTCAAACCAGATGCTACTATTTTCACAGTTACGGAATACAACTACGAAACATTAGCGAACCGTATGCGGGAGTTAGCATTCTTAAATCGGGGCATCAGTATTACGATTACCGATGAAAGAAATAAAAATGAGGAAGGTATTGCACGCAGTGAGAAATTTTATTCAGAAGGCGGCTTAAGAGAATTTATCCAATATTTAGACAAAACACGTCAAGCCATTATTCCAGAAGTAATTTATATGGAGGGCACCAAAGACAATGTGATTGTAGAAGTAGCTTTCCAATACAATGATTCTTATAATGAAAATATTCACTCTTATGTAAATAATATCAATACGATTGAAGGCGGTACACACGTTGTCGGATTTAGAAGAGCACTTACCCGTGTATTTAAAAACTGGGCAACAAAAAATGATTTATTTAAAAATTTAAAAACAGAAATTAACGGGGAAGACTTTAGAGAAGGCATCACTTGTTTAGTTTCTATAAAAGTACCAGAACCACTTTTTGAAGGACAAACCAAAACAAAACTAGGTAACTCCGAAGTAGATGCTATTGTAGCAGGAGTAGTAGGCGAGCATTTAGAGTATTATTTAGAAGAACATCCTAAAGAAGCAAAGATTATTGTAAACAAAGTAATCTTAGCGGCAACGGCGCGCATGGCAGCAAAAAAAGCCCGTGAATTGGTACAACGCAAAAACGTTTTAGGTGGTTCTGGATTGCCAGGGAAACTATCCGATTGCTCCGATAAAGATCCGGAAGCCTGCGAATTATTCCTTGTCGAGGGAGATTCTGCTGGTGGAACCGCCAAGCAAGGTCGTAACCGTGCTTATCAAGCTATTTTACCATTAAGAGGTAAAATCTTGAATGTAGAAAAAGCGATGGAACACAAAATTTATGAAAACGAAGAAATTAAAAATATTTTCACAGCTTTAGGTGTTACAAAAGGAGTGGAAGGAGATGAAAAAGCGTTGAATATTACTAAACTGCGTTATCATAAAATCGTTATCATGTGTGATGCGGACGTGGATGGTTCGCACATCACTACTTTAATTCTTACCTTTTTCTTCCGCCACATGAAGGAGTTATTTGAAAATGGATATATCTACATTGCATCTCCACCATTATATTTAGTAAAAAAAGGAAACAAACAACAATATGCATGGAATGACGAACAACGTAAAAAATACATCAAAGAAATAGCAGGAGATGGTAAAGAAGACAGCGTACATGTACAGCGCTATAAAGGGTTGGGAGAAATGAACGCAGAGCAACTTTGGGAAACCACCCTAAATCCAGAAACACGTACGTTAAAACAAGTAAGTATTGAAAACGCTGCTGATGCAGATTACATCTTCTCCATGTTGATGGGAGATGAAGTGCCTCCACGCAGAGAGTTTATAGAAACACATGCAACTTATGCCAAAATTGATGTATAAGAAAATGCAAAATTATAAATAAAAAAAATCCGTTC
This sequence comes from Bacteroidota bacterium, assembly GCA_039797705.1. Lineage (GTDB taxonomy): Bacteria > Bacteroidota > Bacteroidia > Chitinophagales > JADIYW01 > JADJSS01. The sequence goes on along the minus strand of JBDKHK010000152.1, from coordinate 14,654 downwards.
CATAGCGAACGGATTTTTTTATAAATTAAGTATTGTATATTTCCCTTTCGGTTAAAAACTGTTAACTATTAACGAATAACTTATTGCAAATATGTATCTTTACCCATAAGATGAGCCTTGTATTCCCGTGGTTTTTATTAGTATTATTTACGCTGGCAATTCCTGTCATTATTCATCTATTTTATTTCCGTCGTTTTAAAAAAATTTACTTCTCCGATATTCGATTTTTAAAACAAGTACAAGAAGAAAAATCCACTATTGAGAAACTCAAAAAAAGACTAATTCTAGTCACTCGTCTTTTAGCACTATTCTTTTTAATAATGGCATTTGTTCAACCATTTATTGGCGGTAATAAAAATAAATTAAACAAAGGTACTTCGGCAATAGCTGTGTATATTGATAATTCCTATTCTATGGGATTAAAAAGTGGAGGCGAAGCAGCACTTTCTATGGCAAAAACAAAAGCAAAAGAAATTGCAAATGCATTTACAAGCGGTGATAAATTTGCACTACTTACCAATGATTTTGACGGTGTACATCAGCGATGGATGCAATCACAAGATTTTTTAGACGCAGTAGATAAAATTGAATTATCATCAGTAGTAAAAACGGTAAAAGATATTACATCCAAACAAAGTACTTTATTTCAAACCATAGGAGCCAATAATAAACTTGGATTTTTTATTTCAGATTTTCAAAAAAATACGTTAACACCAACGGTAACAGATACCACCTTTACAGAATATTTTTTGCCCATACAAGGTGCTCCCGAAAAAAATCTATTTGTAGATTCCTGTTGGTTTGAACAGCCTGTATTTGCTGTAAATTCAGGCAATAAATTGATGGTAAGAATTAATAATTCGGGCACTACTCAGGCAGATAAAATACGTGTCTCTGTAAAAATAAATGATGCCATTAAAGCTATTGATGATGTAACAATTCCAGCATCCAGCAGTATTATCGACACATTTAATTTTTCCACCTTACAATCCGGCTGGCAGCGTGGAGAAATTTCTTTTAACGATTATCCGATTACGTTTGACGACCATTTTTATTTTGCTTTCAATGTGTCGAATCAGGAAAAAATATTATCTATTGAAGAAAATGAAACACCCAATAATATACAATCAATTTTTGCAAACGACACCTATTTCATTTTAGATAAATCCAATAAAGGGCAATTAGATTATTCTTCTTTCAAGAAATATTCGTTGATTGTTTTAAACCAATTACAAGAAATTAGTTCCGGTTTGGCAGCTTCTTTAAAAGAGTATATTAATCAAGGAGGAAATATTTACATTATCCCTTCTGCTAATGCAAACATAAATTCTTATAATTCTTTTTTGTCCAATAATAATGCAGGAACTTATGCTACAATACAAGTAAAACAAGGCGAAGTAACGAATATCAATTTGAATGAAAATGTTTTTAAAGGAGTATTTGAACATCTTCCCAAAAATGTAGAAACACCAAAAATTAAAAAATATTACCCAATATTATCCAATAGCAATACGAATGTCAGAGAAATATTATCTACCAATATAGGCGCTCCTCTAATTGCAAAATTTGATGTAGGGAAAGGATATATTTATTTACAAGCAGTGCCACTTAATGTAGATTTTTCTGACCTTCAAGCCAAAGCACTTTATGCTCCAATGGTCTATAATATGGCAGTTTATAAAAAGAATAATCAACCTTTATATTGTACGATTGGCAAAGATAATTTGATAGAATTGGAGGGCGGAAATACTATAGGCGAAAATGTATATAAACTTTCCAATGGAAAAAATGAATTTATTCCCGAAAATCGTACAATAGGAAATACAGTTTTATTGCGAGTAAACACCACTTTGCCAGTGGATGGATTTTACACAATTATGGCGCAAAATAAATCTGCAGGAATAGTTGCCTTTAATTTTGACAGAACAGAATCTCAATTAAAATTTGCAACTAAAGAAGATTTAAAGAAATTATTTAATCAAAAAAATCAAATTATCCTAGATAATACGAATGTAAACCTATCTGCAGCCATAAAACAACTAAAAGAAGGCGTTTTATTATGGAAACTTTGCGTAATTTTGTCTTTGCTATTTTTACTGGCTGAAGTTTTATTGATAAGATTTTGGAAATGACCAACTACCTCATAAAAAATACAACGGTCTTAGACCCCACTTCCAAATGGCATGGGAAAAAAGTAAGTGTTTTAATTGCAAATGGAATATTTTCCATAGAAGAAAAAATACAGCAAATACCTGCCAATACGGAAGAATTAGATTATAACGGAACGTATGTTTCGCCTGGATTTTGTGACTTATATGTCAATATCAACGACCCCGGATTTGAATATAGAGAAGATATAAATTCGGTGGCAAATGCTGCTATTGCAGGCGGTTTTACCACTATTTGTGCTACTGCCGATAATCACCCGATGACGCAGACAAAAGCGCAAGTAGAATATATCCTGAATAATTCAAAAAATACCGCCGTAACTATTTTACCTATCGGTGCTGTTACAGAAAATTTTGACGGCAAAACTCCGACAGAAATGCAAGATATGCATCATGCAGGAGCAATAGCTTTTTCTGATATTCCGCATAGTATAAAAGACAGCGGCGTATTTTTACGTGCCTTGCAATATGTACAACCATTCAAGGGTTTAATTATCACCCTGCCTTTTGATAAAACCTTGGTAGGCGACGGACAAGTAAATGAAAGCGAAGTTTCGGTAAGAATGGGCATGAAAGGTATTACCAATCTGTCGGAATACGCCACCGTGCAACGTGACATAGAAATTTTAAGATACACAGGCGGTAATCTGCATCTTGTTGGAATCTCTACCAAAGAAAGTGTGGCATTAATACGCAAAGCCAAAGCAGACGGTTTGCAAATAACGGCTTCTGTGTTTGTGCACCACCTCATCAGCGATGAAAGCAAATTGAAAACATTCGATTCCAATTATAAAGTGTTTCCTCCATTAAGAACGTTGACCGACCAAGATACTTTAATAGAAGGATTGAAAGATGGAACAATAGATTGTATTTCTACGCAACATACTCCTTTAAATATAGATGAAAAAAATGTAGAATTTGAAGTGGCAAATTTTGGAATCATTGGATTAGAAACTGCCTTTGGTTTATTAAATCAAAAATTAGAAACTATTATTTCCAAAGAAAAATTAGTTGAATTATTATCCAGCAATCCATCAAAAATTATCAAACAAAAAAATAATGCATCTTTAGTCTTTTTAGATTTTAATCAAGAATGGGTTTTTGCAGAAAAAGATATTCGGTCAAAATCTAAAAACACCCCTTACATTGGACATACCATGAAAGGAAAGGTAAAAGCAGTTTTTTCAAAAGGAAAATTTATTATCAATAAATAATGTCAACAAATCTGGAAGATATAGAAGCTAAGATAATTTCCTTGCTAACCGCAAATGGAGACTTGAAAGCAATTTATTTGTACGGAAGTGTATTGACAGAATATTTTAACAAGGAAAGTGATATTGATATTGCACTTTTATTAAATGAAAAATTAGACTCAAAAGCATTATTTGATTTAAGTGCGCAATTATCGTTTGCTTTAAAAAGAGATATAGATTTAGTTCAATTGGATAAAGTATCTACCGTTTTGCAGTTTCAAATAATACAAACCGGCAAACGTATTTTTTGTAAGGATACTATCTTTTGCAATAGATATGAATCGCAGATATTTTGCGCCTATGTCGAATTAAATGAAATGAGAAAACCTTATTTCGATGAAATAAAAAAAACTGGAAAAGTACTAGACTAATGGATGATGTATTGGTATGTAAAGCTCAAACTATCGAACGTTGCATAAAACGTGTTCAACAGGAGTATGTAGGGTTTGAAAATACTATCAATACTAATTTTACCAAGCAAGATGCTATTGTTCTAAATATAGAAAGAGCTTGTCAGGCTTGCATTGACATGGGAAATCACTATATAAAAACATACAAACTTGGTATCCCACAAAGTAATAAAGATGTATTTCAAGTTTTATATGCCAACAATATCATCAACAATGAACTGAATAAGAAATTACAAGCAATGGTAGGTTTCCAAAATATTGCTGTACATGATTATTCCATCTTAGACTTAGACATTCTTCATTCTATTGTTAAAAATGAATTAGATGATTTATTAGCGTTTTCTAAATTAATACTGACTAAATAATGGACAATCAATCAAATGAAAGCAACCCACGTGGCGCCTTGAGCGGTATTATGATAATTTTGTTTTCTACATTATTATCTACTTTATTCTTTGCCGGATTTTTCACTTTGGCACACATTAAAAATATGCCTTATGGAAGAATGCAGGCAATGTTATCACAAGTAACTTCTATTTTATTTGCCGTGTTTTTAACACAATACCTTTCAAGAAAAATACAAGGCGACCGATTAAAATTTATGCAAGGATTTTTAGGTGGTTGGATGGCAAGTTTGGTATTAGCCATGTTTGTTACCGCATTTTATAGTATTTTTTCCTCTATCACCGGAACGCAATTATTGCCCAAAGGTGCTTTTGCCATGGTGTTGATGCTCTATAGTGCTATTGGTGTTTTTGTTTCTTTAGTATTTGCTTTTATACTGAAAAAAGAATAATTTCGTTTTTAATTTATACCAATTATCATCGTTGAATATCTCCGTAATCATACCATTACTTAATGAAGCAGAATCATTGCCAGAGCTTTTTGCTTGGATAGAAAAAGTAATGATGGAAAATAATTTTTCTTATGAAATTATTGCGGTAGATGATGGAAGCAAAGACAATTCCTGGGAAGTGATTCAATCTTTTTCTCAAAAAAATCCGCAAATAAAAGGCATACAATTCCAACGGAATTATGGAAAATCTGCTGCATTGCAAGTAGGCTTTGAGGCATCAAAAGGAGAAGTTGTTATTACGATGGATGCCGACTTGCAAGATTCTCCCGATGAAATCCCAGCACTGTATAAAATGATAAAAGAAGACGGTTATCATTTGGTTTCCGGATGGAAGAAAAAACGATACGACCCACTTTCCAAAACCATTCCTACTAAATTATTTAATGCCGCTACACGCGCTATTTCGGGCATTCACAACTTGCACGACTTTAATTGCGGATTAAAAGCCTATCAACAAAAAGTAGTGAAAAGCATCGAAGTATATGGAGAAATGCATCGCTATATTCCTGTAATTGCCAAATGGGCAGGATTTGATAAAATTACTGAAAAACCTGTGCAACACAGAGAACGAAAATATGGCACCACAAAATTTGGATTGGAACGTTTTATTAATGGGTTTCTCGATTTGATGAGCATTACATTTGTAGGAAGATATGGTAAACGACCCATGCATCTTTTCGGAACTTTGGGGGTATTGTCCTTTTTCTTTGGTTTTTTGATTCTCGTTTATCTGGCAGTTACCAAAATTTTCTTCGGCGTAGTGGGTATGACCAACCGCCCTGTTTTCTACTTAGGTATTCTTACGGTTATCGTGGGCGCTCAATTATTTGTAGCAGGGTTTTTAGGAGAACTCATTGCCAGAAATGGTTCCGATAGAAATCAATATTTTATTAGCGATAAGACCAATTTCTAACACCCTTGTTTATTCTTTTTTCTTACAAGCTTTTTATGATAAATTTTCTTTAAATGCCTTTGTTTCCTGCATTTCCCGCCGGCAATCAAATTATTGTGTATGGGTGAATTCTCATAGTGTTTCAATGCATGAATACAAACTTGAGTTTCGCAGTTTCTTTCTTGCCGCTTCCTTTGCATAAAGCAAAATAGACACCGGTAGCCGCCCTCATGCCGTTTGTTAAATTTCCATCCCAAGTGGCCTGTCCACCAGTGGCAGTAGTTTCATAAACAAGGTTTCCGCTCACATCTACAATTTTCACATTACAATTATTGGGAATGCCTTTAAATGCAATTAATCCATCGTAATCATTGCGTACAGGATTCGGATAAACAAATGGATCTGCAGTTTCTGCATTCGTGACGGTTGCCTCTGCACGGTAGCTACAAATTCCTTTTCCAGTTCCAATAAATAAATCACCATTGTCAGGATTAATCGCCAAAGAACGAATATTATTAGAGAGTAACGGAGCGTTATTTTCGTTAAAATAATGAATAGTATTCAGTCCATCTGCACTTATTAAAAACAAACCATTATTGGTGCCAATCCATTTTCTATTAGCATTATCTACCAAAATACAATTGATAGTTTCGTCTTCTAATAAATTATCACAAAAACCACTTCCATCTTTTCTGTCAATGCAAATCTGTTCGGCCTCACACGCATTTTGCGTCACATAACCAGCACAGGCAATACGGGCAATGCCATGGTCGGTGCCCAACCAAATGTAGCCATCTTTATCTTTTACAAGACATATCACATTATTAGAGGGCAAATTTCCGTTTCCGCTTCCTGTAGTAAAATTAAAATATGCATCATCTGATTTGTTATCAATATCATTTCCATAATATAGCATTGTTAGTCCATCTGCTTTGGCCACCCATATTTGGTTGTAATCATCCACAACAATTGCTTTTACTAATTTATCATTCAGAAATCCAGCGTTGAAATAGGTGTAATTTCCATCTGCTTTTCTGCAAACAATAGGAGTGTTGGAGTAAGTATCCGACATCCATACATTTCCCTGATTGTCGATATCTGCACCCGTAATTCTGAAAATCTTCTTGCTCGGATCTACTGCGCCAGGACGAAATTTATTAATCTTGAAATTTTTATCAGGCACAGAGTATTCTAAAATACCCATTTGAGAACCAAAAATAATTTTTTGCTCTGGAGGAATTGGGCGAACAACAGCAATGTCAAAAAAAGAATCTAACAAAGGGGTGTTGTAGATACTTAAATTATCCCAATGATAATCCTTGCAAAAATAAATTCCGTTTTTATTAAATGCGGGCGACCAGCCATCTGTAATATTAGAAGATGCCACCCAAAGAGTTCCGTCTAAAAATGCCATCTCTTTGCAAGAAATGGCTGGAGGGGCATTCGGATAAATAGCATAAAAATTACCACCTTCTTGATAGGACAAGCCTCTGTATAAATCAGCAAACCAAATATTATTAGTACGGTCTTCAAGTATTTGTAATGGATAAGCAATCGTACCCGAATTAGCATAAAAATTAAACGAAACTCCATTCCATTTTCCAATACGATTATCAATAACATTTCCACTGCCATCTAATTTCTGTTGCGCTATTAATAAGTGTCCGTTAGAATTGTTCAAATGTCGTGTAACCCAATTGGCTTCTGTAAAAAAGGTACTCCAATTCATGCCATCCCATTGATAAAGTACATTACCTAAAGCCGTAATAATTTTCCCTTGATATTGTGTAATAGCAGAGGCATTGGTTGGTGGTATTCCAATGTTGTATTGTTTCCAATTATTAAAATCCAATAAGTTTATTGTTGAACTAATAACGCCACTGACAATTCCTTTAGAAGTTGCTGCAAAAATAGTGTCTTGATTAGCCCAAACGGCATTTGCTTTATACGTCATAACGCCATCATTAAAAATAGCTGTTTCCGATATTTCTTGCTTTTCTAAATTTACTTTCATTATACCAAAACCAGTTGCCAGATAAGCAATCCCATTTGCACAAAAAATATGATAAATATCTTTATCGCCGATTATGTTAGCATTTTTTAGATAGGGTAAATTCATGATTTTCCCATTCCGAATGAGGTCAATATTGGAATTGGTATATGCAATTACTAAAGTAGAAGTAGCAGTATCGTAACCAACTTGTGCTACAAAAACCTCTGCCAACCCACTGACTTTGGTGTATTTTTCTATTAATTTATTTTCAACATTTACGCCAATCACACCGTTGCCACAGCTTGCATATACATAATCTTTACTTTGGCAAACTGATAATGCATTTTGAAGCGGCAAATGTGCTGTCCAAGTTCCTAAGGGCAAATTTTGTGCTGAAACAGAAAACGCATAAAATTCTGAAAGGAAAAGAAAAAATATAGAAAAGATTAAAAAGAAGTTTTTGGAACGCATCTGGACAATTTATTGTCTTCAAATCTATACAAATTATATGAAAAGTAGGAGAAAATCAACTATTTAGTATAGCTTTTAGTATCTTTGCGGAAATTTTTTTGAAGCAGATGGATGGGCAGAATACAAAACAATATAGAGAGGTAAAACATCTTTCTCAAGTACAAATGGAGCAAGAAATTGCCGCATTTTGGACAACTGAGCAGATTTTTGAAAAAAGCATTTCCACCAGAGAAGGTAGAAAGCCTTTTGTTTTTTATGAAGGACCACCCAGCGCCAATGGTTTGCCAGGAATACACCATGTATTGGCGCGAACGATAAAAGATATTTTTTGCAGGTTTAAAACCATTGAAGGATACCAAGTAAAGCGAAAAGGCGGTTGGGATACGCACGGTCTTCCAGTAGAATTGCAAGTAGAAAAAATGCTTGGGATTACAAAAAAAGATATTGGCATAAAAATTTCTGTAGCAGAATATAATCAAAAATGCCGCCAAGAGGTGATGAAGTTCAAAGATGTATGGGACAGCATTACCCAAAAGATGGGTTATTGGGTGGACTTGGAAAATCCATACATCACTTTTGACAACAATTACATCGAAAGCATTTGGTGGATTTTGAAAGAATTTTACCAAAAAGATTTATTATACAAAGGCTATAAAATACAGCCTTATTCTCCCGCAGCAGGAACCGGCTTGAGTTCTGCCGAATTGAATTTACCAGGTTGTTACAAAGATGTAAAAGACACCAGCGCCGTGGCGCAATTTAAGATAAATTCATCCTCCAAAATTCACCATTCATTAAATACGGAGGAAGATATTTATTTCTTGGCTTGGACAACCACCCCTTGGACTTTGCCGTCTAATACAGCATTAGCAGTGGGCGGAAATATTGAATATGTTGTAGTAAAAACATTTAATCCTTACACACATATTCCTGTAAATCTTATTTTGGCAAAAGATTTATTAAGCAAATATTTTCAAGCAGAAAATGAAAATAAAGACGTTGCATCTTATCAAAATGATGGAAAAAATTTACCCTATCAAATTTTAACTTCTTTCAAAGGAAAAGATTTAGCTGGTATTCAATATGAGCAATTACTGCCTTTTGAAGCCAATAAAAAAGAATTGATTGAAGGTGATGCATTCAAAGTAATCATTGGTGATTTTGTTACTACTTCCGATGGAACAGGTATTGTGCACATTGCGCCGAGTTTTGGTGCAGATGACATGAAAGTGGCAGCAGAAAACGGAATTGGCGGATTGACGTTGGTGGACAGAGAAGGCAAATTTATAGACGGTGTTGGAGAATTTTCAGGTAGATATGTGAAAGACTATAAAAACGAACCAAACTATGTTTCAGTTGATATAGATATTTGTATAAAATTAAAGAAAGAAAACAAAGCATTTAAGGTTGAAAAATACGAACACTCGTATCCGCATTGCTGGCGCACCGACAAACCTATTATCTATTATCCTTTAGATTCTTGGTTTGTGCGAGTAACAGCCGTTAAGGAACGCATGGTCGAATTAAACAAAACAATTAACTGGAAACCGGAAAGCACCGGAACCGGCCGTTTTGGACAATGGTTGGAAAATTTGGTGGATTGGAATTTATCGCGCACCAGATATTGGGGAACACCGCTTCCAATTTGGAGAACAGAAGATGCAAGTGAAGAGCGATGTATCGGATCGGTAGAAGAATTGAAATCAGCCATGCAAAAATCTATTGAAGCAGGTTTTATGTCAAAAGAAATCATGGAGCAATCTTTTGATTTACACAAGCCATTTGTGGATGATATTATTTTGGTATCTGCATCGGGCAAACCAATGAAACGCGAAAGCGATTTGATAGACGTATGGTTTGATAGTGGCTCTATGCCTTATGCGCAATGGCATTTTCCATTTGAAAACAAAGAAACATTTGAGCAATCTTTTCCGGCAGATTTTATTGCAGAAGGTGTAGATCAAACGCGTGGTTGGTTTTACACATTGCATGCTATTGCTACCATGTTGTTTGATTCAGTAGCATATAAAAATGTTGTTTCCAATGGATTGGTATTGGATAAAAACGGTAATAAAATGTCTAAATCCAAAGGAAATACTGTAGATCCATTTGCTACTATTGATAAATATGGCGCAGACATTACGCGCTGGTATATGGTGTCCAATTCACAGCCTTGGGATAATTTAAAATTTGATGAAGAAGGACTGGCAGAAACTGCCCGCAAATTATTCGGTACTTTATACAATACGTATAATTTCTTTGCCATATATGCCAATATTGATGGTTTTACGATTGATAAAAACAATACCGTTCCTCTTCAAGAAAGAGCAGAAATAGACCGTTGGGTCATTTCTAAATTACATTCTTTGATAAATGACGTTACTACTGCATATAGTGATTACGAACCTACCAAAGCAGCACGAGCTATAGAAAATTTCGTTATCGAACATCTGTCTAATTGGTATGTTCGCTTGTGTCGCAGACGCTTTTGGGGGAATGAATTATCACAAGATAAAAAAGCAGCGTTCGAAACTTTACACGAGTGCCTGCAAACCGTAGCACAATTAATGTGCCCTATTGCACCTTATTTTAGTGATTGGTTGTGGAAGAATTTATTAGCAACAAATGAATCTGTTCATATTTCTTATTTGATAAAATCAGACGCACAAAAAGTAGATGCTACTTTAGAGCAACGTATGGAATGGGCACAAGAAATATCTTCTTTAGTATTGTCGCTTAGAAAAAAATCAAAAATAAAAGTAAGACAGCCATTGCAAAAAATATTAATTCCTGCAATAGATAAATTATTTATTGAGCAAGTGGACAAAGTAAAATCATTGATTTTGTCGGAAGTAAATGTAAAAGAAATTGAATACATCGACGATACCACAGGAATTATTTCTAAAAAAGTAAAACCAAACTTTAAATTATTAGGTAAAAAATTGGGTAATAAGATGAAAATTGCCTCAGAAATTATCCAACAATTTACGAATATCGAAATCCAACAATTAGAACAAAATGGACAAATAGACTTGGTTTTAGAAGGACAAATATATTCAGTATTATTAGAAGATGTAGAAATTATTTCAGACGATATTCAAGGCTGGTTGGTAGCAGCTAATAACGGAATTACGGTTGCTTTAGATATTCATATTTCGGAGGCTTTGAAAAATGAAGGCTTTGCTAGAGAAATAGTAAACAAGATTCAAACAGAGCGAAAAGAGTCAGGATTTGAAGTTACTGACAAAATCATTTTAAATGTGCAAAACCAATTGGTTCTCAATGATGTTTTGATAAACTATAAAGAATATATTTGTAATGAAACCTTAACAAGCGATATTTTGTTTAGTGATGAAATATCCAATGCAAAAAGTTTTGATATTAATGGTGAAATATTAAATTTATTCATTCAAAAATCGTAGAAGATGGCAAAAGTGACTAAGAAAGCAAAAGTTGCTCCCAAAAAAGCAGTTGTAAAAAAAGCAGCCACAAAACCGGCAGCAAAACCAGCAACAAAGAAAATAACAACTCCTAAAAAAGCAGCCACAAAACCGGTTACAAAAAAAGTAGTTGCAAAATCTGCTCCTAAGAAAACGGTAGCAAAACCAGTTGCTAAGGCGCCAGTAAAAAAAGCAATAGCAAAGCCAATACCTAAAAAGGCAGTAGCAAAACCTGTTGGTAAAACACCAGCAAAAAAAACAGCAGCAAAGCCAACGCCTAAAGCAGTTGTAAAAAAAGCTGTAGTGAAAACTGTAGCAAAAAAATCAATACCTAAAAAACCGGTAGCAAAGAAAGTAGTGGCGAAATCTGCTCCTAAAAAAACAGTAGCAAAACCAGTAGCAAAGAAAATTACTGCAAAACCTGACACTAAGAAAGCAACCCCCAAGGCAATAGTAAAAGTAGCCCCCAAAGTAGCTGTAAAAGTACCAGTAAAAAAAGCAACCGAAATTGCAAAAACTAAAATATTGGTTGCCCCCAAAAAAGTAGTCGTGCAAAAAGCAGCAGTAAAACCAACTGCTACAAAACCAACAGTTGCTGTTAAGCAAGTTGCGCCACAGCCTATGGTATCAAAAGATAAAAAAGAAGTAGCTACAGCAAAGGCACATCAAGCATCAGAAAAAAGACACCAACAGGAAGCCAAAACTCCGATGGAAACAAAAGTAGTTCGATACAGCGATGCAGATTTAGCCGTATTTAAAGAGGTAATCCAGAGAAAAATTGCCAAAGCGAAAGAAGAAATAGATTTTTATACCGACCAAATTCGTACGGCATCAGAATCAGAAACGCAATTTGCCAGTATTGACGATGGTTCTATGACATCAGAACGTGAAAACATGAATCAAATTGTAGTACGTATGTTGAAATTAGTTTCTCATTTAGAAAGCGCTTTAGTGCGCATCGAAAATAAATCGTATGGCATTTGTAGAGAAACCGGAAGATTAATTCCTAAGGAAAGATTATTGGTGGTGCCACATGCTACGCTGAGTGTGGAAGGAAAAAAGATGGAGAAAAAATAATCTTTTTGTAAATAATAACAATACCTGAAGCCAATGAAGAATAATATCTTTGTTGGCTTTAGTTTTACCTAAAATATCCAATAAAATAAATATGAATAAAAGAGCCATCGCCATCATTACTATTATTGTATCCTTAGTAATAGATCAAATTACAAAATTTTGGATAAAATCAACTATGCAATTAGGTGATGAATTTACATATATTGGTCAATGGGCAAGAATACATTTTGTAGAAAATGAAGGAATGGCATTTGGTGTAAGTTTTGGCGCAGGCATGGGGAAGTTTTTGCTGACATTGTTTCGTATTATAGCTGTTGCTTTTATTTCATATTATTTATCGCAGCAAATAAAAGACAAGAAATCCTCTAAAGGCTTTGTATTTGCTTTGTCGTTGATATTGGTAGGAGCGATGGGGAATATTGTGGACAGTATTTTTTACGGACAAATTTTTTCCAGCAGTGATGGTCAAATTGCAACGCTTTTTCCAGCAGGTGGAGGTTATGCAGGATGGTTTCACGGCAGAGTGGTAGATATGTTTTATTTTCCAATATACAGAGGTATTTTACCTAATTGGATTCCGTTTATGGGTGGGAAATATTTTGAATTTTTCCAATTTATTTTTAATGTAGCCGATGCTTGTATTTCGATAGGCGTTGGAATTATTTTAATTTTCCAAAAGAAATTTTTTCAAGATACAATAACCGTATCAGAAGTAAAGCAAGACGCTGTTTAGAGGACTATCAATTTATTTATCTATCGTCTCTTTCTCTTGCTCTGTCCACCATCGGTTTTCCGTTGCCTTTGTTGCGCTTATATACGGCTAAAATTTGCTCCGCATCTTCTTTGTTGGTAGCAAAGAAAGAGAAATTATCCAGTATTCTTATATCGTCAATTCTGCGAGATTCGATACCTGCTGTGTTTTTTAGCTCATCTAATAAAGTGCGTGGCGACATACCCTCTGCTCTCCCTTTTGCAAAAAATAATCGTTGGGAGGAACTTCCTCTTTTTCTAGGTGCATTTTCTCTGCTGTCTTGTCGGTCATTAAACCTACCATCTCTTCTTTCGCCTCTGTCGTTTCTGTCGTTTCTGTCGCTTCTACCATCTCTTCTGCCTCTGTCGCCTCCTCTGCTGTTTCTGTCAAATTCTTCTCTCGGCGCTACTTCTTTAATTTGCTTGTATGCTTTCGGGTTTAATTCGTCTTTAGCAAAATGCTTAATAATAGACGCTATTAATATTTCCGGTTCTTTGTCTTGTAAAAGCTCTTTGGCGATAGTCAAATATTCTTCAAAATGCTCCGTTTCAATAATGGTTTCAACACTTTCGACCAAGCGACGTTTTTTTATTTTCACCATTTCAAAAGCATCTGGAAGTTTTCCTTTACTCATTTTTGTTTTGGCCACTTTTTGAACAAAGAGTAATTTTCTGCGCTCATCAGGTGTGATGATAGCAATGGCTTTTCCTAATTTTCCAGCACGTCCAGTACGGCCTATTCTGTGTACATACGATTCAGGATCTTGCGGCAATCCGTAGTTGATAACATGTGTCAAATCAGAAATATCTATACCACGAGCAGCCACATCTGTTGCTACTAATACACCAAATTTGTTGGATTTAAATAACTTTACTACTTTTTCTCGTAAGTTTTGTTGGATATCACCGTGCAAGGCATCCGCCGTATAACCTTTGTCGTTCAAGTGGTTGGAGATTTCTACTACTTCTGCTTTAGTATTGCAGAAAATAATACCATAAAAATCTTCTTCCACATCCAATACACGGCACAAAGCATCAAATTTATCTCTATCCGGAACTTCAAAATAAGATTGCTCGATATTTACATTCGTGATTTCTTGTTTTGCAATACGAACGATGTCATATTTTCCCATATAGCGTTTTGCCAAAGACAAAATACGCTCAGGCATAGTTGCTGAAAACAACAACATTCTGCGTTCCGCTGCACAAGATTTTAAGATAAGTTCAATGTCATCAATAAAACCCATATTGAGCATTTCATCGGCTTCATCTAAAACAACATATTTTACTTCATCTAAAACTAATTTTTTGCGTTCAATTAAATCAATCACACGCCCTGGTGTT
>JBDKHK010000151.1:0-3023 GCA_039797705.1 Bacteroidota bacterium | reverse complement strand
TCCAAACTTACCAAATCATTTTGCAAGGCAAAAACGACTAATCCAGCGACATTTCTTGAATTGGTTTTTAGCAATAAATTGGTTCTGTGTCCTTCTACAGTTCTTGGGCTTATAAATAAATAGTCCCCTATTTCTGCTGCATTTTTTTGCTTGCAAATCAATTTTAAGACTTCAATTTCACGCTCCGAGAGCATGCTTTTGTCCAAACAACTTTTTAGCTTACTTCCGGAAAGAGAGGCTTCTTTAATTACATTAACTACTTCATCCGAATAATAAAATCCCTTGCAAGCCACTTCATTGATGGTAGCAATCAATTCTTCTGGAGAAGCATTTTTTAGCAAATAAGAAGACGCACCAACATCTATCATATTCGCAATAAATGCCTTAGAATGATAACTTGTTAGCGCAATAATTTTTATTTCAGGAAACTCTTTATGAATAATCTTGGTGGCTTCTACGCCATTAATAATGGGCATTTTTAAATCCATTATTACAATGTCGGGAAGCTCGTAGGTACTTCTAAGAAAAGCAATCAATTCTTGTCCGTTATTGGCCTCGTGTAGTATTGAAAAATTAGGCTCTCTACTTAATATAAATTCTAAACCTTTTCTAAAGAGCTCTTCATCATCTACTAAAATAATTTTGATCGTTTTGGTCATAACTAAAAAACAAATTCTACTTGTACTCCTTTCGAAACCTCAGAATAAAAAGACAGTTTGCCTTTTAAGAATGAGATCCTACTTTCGATATTTTTTAATCCTAAGCCCTTTTGATGTGTACAATCGCCTGCATCAAATCCGATTCCGTTATCAGTATACATGCATTTTGTATACTCCCCTTCTTTGAGAAAGGTCACCGTTATAATCGTTGCTTTTCCATGACGAATGGAATTATTCAATAACTCTTGCAAAATTCTAAAAACATGCAGTTGCTTTCTTATTTCGGATTCTTCAAAAGTTACTTCATTTTCATAAATAACTTGTACACCTTTGGCGGAACTGAACTCCATACATAATTCTTCTACCCCTGCATCTAAACCAAATTTTTCTAAAACTGGCGGCAATAAATCATGCGCAATCTTCCTCGAATTCTCCAATGCCTTTCCTGTTAGCGTAATTACATTGGATTTAATTTTCTCTACATCAGCAGTTGAAAGATTAGGAGTAGCCAATAAATGGGCGTTTAAAGCCACTACATTCAACTTTGAGCTGATATCATCATGTAAATCTTGAGCAATTCGCTTTCTCTCTGCTTCTTGCGTTTCAATTACAGCTTTTAACAGCTCTTTTTGATGAAATATTTCAGCATCTTTCTTTTCAATTTCTTTTTGAATAATTTTCTTTCTAGAAAAATAGAAAAAAACAATAAGTACCACTGCCAGAATTATAAAAAAGAAGGAAGTGTACAAAATAACTAGAACAATTTCTTTCTCTTTAATGGAAGTTGCATCCATGTATTATGTGGTATTATCTATTTGGGGACTTTAATGGTATCAAAATAGCTTAATTTATTATAAACCACAAAAATTAACTAAAAAAAAGGTTTTAACGCTTTTTTTTACCTAAAAAACTTACTTTCCAATCGTATAAAATGAACAAATAATAAACAATTACTAAAAAAGAGTTAAAAATCCAAAGAATAAATTTTAAATTATCGTTTAGTTTCGCATTAATATTTCCTACAATAAAAACTAATGTACTGGCAAGTAAATACAAAATGAACCCAATAGTAACATAATAATATTTTTTTTCTGAAGTCAACATATTGTACAAATGCAAAACAGCAAATACAATAACACTCAAATTAGTAATCACTATTACCAATAGGTTATATTTAAAAAATTGTCCATGATCTAACCAAGTTTGCACCCCAATAGTTATGACATTCAAAGCCATTGTACTATAAATGATTGTTTTTTGACTTCTATAATTCATCAACGAACTATAAAAAAGCCCTAACACTATCATTTGCCCGATAAAATACAAATTCATTAAAAACAAATTATTCTTATGCAAAAGATAAAACATCTCCATACTTACTTGCATGATGGTAGCAAAAAGTAAGTATATCAAAAAAAAACCATTAACCTTTTCTTTTTTGAAAAAGCTAATGGCATATAAACTTAAATTTAAGACTAAAATACTATAAGATAAATATATTAAAAAGTCATCCATTTTTAAATATTCATTGGACTATTGGGATCACCATAAGGAGGACAAGTACGAACTCCATCATATACAATCTCAGCTTCTTTAGCCGCTTCATTATTCACAGCTTTTGGAAATACATCTTCATAAATTCCCGTCTTTAGGTTCAAACGCGTACCTACTAACATTAAGGTTTGCTCTCCTTGATCGTTTATTCCAACATAAGCCCTAACGGCATCTATTTTTTGTTTCATAACCCCTTGAAGGGATTCTATAGGAATAAGATAGCCATCAATTTTTTTAGCTCTAGATTCCGACTCAATAGCCGTTTCTTTGTATTTTCTCACCCATTCTTGAGCAGTTGGCAAGGTAATTTCAATTTCTTTAGGTAATTTTTCTTCACTCATAACTTTAATAAATAATTGGTTAATAATAGTTTAAGCTAAGCTAGTCAATTTTTTATTACAAAATAAAAATTTATGAAAGAATTATCTTTCTAAGAATTGAGCTTTTTCGTTAAATCTGAATATTAAAAAGGAACATCACTGTCATCCTCTGGGTCATTATTAAATGTACTACCAAAAGCTTCATTTGCCGTTGGCAAGTTTCTTGTAAAATCCTCCTGATTCATACTAGAGGGCAAATCGTCATAACCACTGCTGTAATCCTCTAAGTTGTCAAATTTACCAAGGCTACCTACAAATTTTAATCTAACGTTCTCTAAACCACCGTTCCTGTGCTTTGCTATAATAAATTCTGCCTGACCTGCGGTTGGAGACTGCTCTTCATCATCCCATTCTTCAATTTTGTAATATTCAGGACGATAAATAAAGGAAACAATATCCGCATCCTGCTCAATCGCACCCGATTCACGAA
>JBDKHK010000150.1:0-12884 GCA_039797705.1 Bacteroidota bacterium | reverse complement strand
TTTATGATAGTTTACACGTTTACCGCCAATATAGATGAAGATATTTCGCAGGAATGGTTGCAGTTTATGCGCGATGAAGTTATTTTGTTTGTACAAGAAACACAGCTAATCTCAGAATATAAAATTTTTCAAGTTTTAAATGATAATGAAGGAGTAACCTATACTTTTCAGTTTTACTTTAAAGACCCTCATGTATATAAATTATTTCTTTCAGAACATCACAAAACATTTGCACAAATGCTCCATCGGTACGGGCATCCCAAGGTAGCATATTTTAATACTTTATTACAACAATTGTAATTAAAAGCAAATCATTTTAAGCTATTTTTCCTTTTTTTTCTTCTTAATTATAGTTACCTGTAATTTACTAACCAATATTTTCGTGCAACAGATTTGTATTTCAATTACGTTGCCCAATTGTAATATCATACTAAATTCAAATAATATTTTCTTCACATAGATTTGCACCTGTGTTGATAATAATTTGTAAACATTTTTATGTGTATAAAAATTTAAACAACTGATTATCAATATTTAATAAAAAAATAGTGAAAACTTCTATTAAAAATAAGTATTGGATATGAAAAATTACTGTGTAACTTTGGTATCGTTAACCAGTTAAAATTACCATAAAATGAATACAATCACCGCCACAGAAAAAAAAATAGTTTATACGCAAGAAGAAGCATTTGCGGCAACTTTAAAGTATTTTAAAGAAGATGACTTAGCCGCCAGAGTTTGGTTAAATAAATATGCTTTAAAAGATTCAGATGGTAATATTTACGAAAAAACACCAGACGATATGCATCGTCGTATTGCAAAAGAAATAGCACGCATCGAAGCTCGCTATCCAAATCCTATGTCAGAGGATTTTGTATTTGATTTGATTAAAAATTTCAAATACATCATTCCGCAAGGAAGCCCAATGACAGGAATCGGTAATCCATTCCAAATTGCCTCTTTGTCGAATTGCTTTGTGATTGGCAATGAAACAGATTCCGATTCTTATGGCGGAATTTTGAAAATAGATGAAGAACAAGTGCAATTAATGAAACGTCGTGGAGGCGTTGGGCACGATTTGTCTCATATTCGCCCTAAAGGTTCTGCGGTAAAAAATTCCGCCTTAACTTCTACCGGTTTAGTTCCTTTTATGGAGCGTTATTCTAATACTACCAGAGAAGTGGCACAGGACGGCCGTCGTGGAGCTTTAATGTTGTCAGTGTCTATCGCGCATCCCGATGCAGAGGAGTTTATTGACGCTAAATTAGAACAAGGAAAAGTAACCGGTGCCAACGTTTCTGTTCGTATAAATGATAAATTTATGCAAGCAGTAGAACAAAAAATTCCTTATGTGCAACAATTTCCTATCAATAGTGCAACGCCTACTGTGAAAAAAGAAATGGACGCACAAGCATTATGGAAAAAAATAGTTCACAACGCATGGAAATCTGCCGAGCCAGGTATTTTATTTTGGGACACCATCATCAGAGAATCATTGCCAGATTGCTATGCAGATTTAGGATTTAAAACAATTTCTACTAATCCATGTGGCGAAATTCCTTTGTGTGCTTATGATTCTTGTCGTTTGTTAGCCATCAATTTATATTCGTATGTAGAAGATCCATTTACCAAAAGAGCTGCTTTTAATTGGAAATTATTCAAACAACATATCGTATATGCGCAACGCATGATGGACGATATTATTGATTTAGAATTAGAAAAAATTGATATTATTTTAGATAAACTAAATCAAGACCCAGAAGGAGAATCCATAAAACACCGAGAAATACAATTATGGAATAAAATAAAAGAAAAAGCAGTGAAAGGCAGACGAACCGGCATTGGCATCACCGCAGAAGGAGACATGCTGGCGGCTTTAGGATTGCGCTATGGAAGCGATGAAGGTATTGCTTTCTCCGTAGAAATTCACAAAAACGTTGCATTAGAAGCCTATCGTGCATCTGTACATACAGCCAAAGAACGCGGGGCTTTCGAAATATTTGATGCAGAAAGAGAAAAAAATAATCCGTTTATATTGCGTTTGAAAGAAGCAGACTCTCAATTATATTATGAAATGTTGGAATATGGTAGAAGAAATATTGCTTTATTGACAATTGCTCCAACTGGAACCACCAGCTTAATGTCGCAAACTTCTTCTGGAATAGAACCAGTGTTTATGCCAGTATATAAACGCCGCAGAAAAGTAAACCCGAATGATAAAAATGTACGAGTTGATTTTGTAGATGAAGTTGGAGATTCTTGGGAAGAATATGCCGTATTCCATCATCGCTTTAAAGAATGGATGGAAATAAACGGGTATAATATCAACCGCAATTTTACGCAAGAAGAATTAGATGAATTGGTAAAAAAATCACCCTATTATAAAGCAACCTCCAATGATGTGGATTATTTGAAAAAAGTCCAAATGCAAGGAGCTATTCAAAAATGGGTAGATCATTCTATCAGTGTGACGATTAATATGCCGAATGAGGTAACAGAAGAAACCGTAGCTCAATGTTATATGGAAGCATGGAAATCAGGCTGTAAAGGGGTAACCGTTTATAGAGACGGCTCTCGCTCTGGCGTGTTAGTAAGTATTGATGATAAGAAGAAATCAGAAACATCTGGCACGGAAGAAGGAGACGAATCTGTATTTCCATTGCAAAGACCCGCCGTTTTGAAAGCAGATGTAGTGCGCTTTCAAAACAATAAAGATAAATGGATTGCCTTTATCGGATTAATTGACAACCGTCCGTACGAAATATTTACAGGATTAAGCGACGATGAAGATGGCATCTTAATTCCACGCTGGATAAATGAAGGATATATCATTAAAAGTAAAGAAACAGACGGCTCTTCTAGATATGATTTTCAATATAAAAATCAAAGAGGATATAAAACAACGATTGAAGGGTTATCCTACAAATTTAATCCTGAATATTGGAACTATGCAAAACTAATTTCTGGTACCTTACGTCATGGTATGCCGATAGAGAAAGTAGCTGATTTAATTAATAGTCTTGATTTGGATGAAGCTATCAATACATGGAAAAATGGAGTAGCACGTGCCTTAAAACGCTATATTCCAGATGGTACTTTGGCAGGAAAATCTAAATGCCCAAATTGTGGCTCTACGAATCAACAATACTTAGAAGGTTGCTTAACTTGCAAGGATTGCGGTACTTCCAGATGCGGATAATATTTTTTGAAAAATTATAATGCTATGAAAAAAAATATATTTCCTTTTGTTCTTATTTTTCTGTTGTTGAATGCTTGTCATTCAACAACAGAAAATCATACAGAGAATACAGTTGAAGAAACACCAACCATCAACTATTTAGCATTGGGTGACTCTATTGCTGTGCTGGCACAACAAACTTTATTATCGAATGTGCAAGAGGCCATGAAAAATGGAGGACCATCGTATGCCGTAGGGTTTTGCCACTCCAACGCTGATAAAATCATGGATAAATTGTCCAGCGGAATGAACGTAAAAATTCAACGAGTAGCTTTGAAAAATAGAAATGAAAACAATGCACCCGGCGATGAATCGGAACAAAAATTGTTGGAATATTATGATACACAAAGTAAAACAGGAAATCCTATAAAAGATACTGTCTTCACCATTGCAAAAGGCGCACTATACTTTAAACCGATAAAAATGGCTATGCCCACTTGTTTGAAATGCCATGGCAAACCAGGCGTTGATATAGATAATAAAACACTTGCTTTGTTAAAAGAAAAATATCCCAACGATAAAGCAACCGGCTATTCCTTAAATGATTTCAGAGGAGCTTGGAAGATTACATTTTCCAAATAAACAAAAAATAGAAAAGTCTTTTTATTCTACAATGTTAAACTCATAATATTCCATCACAGGATTATAGAGTAATTTTTTGCAAGCCTCTTCTATTTGTTTTGCCGCTTCTTCTTTAGAGCCAGCTTCTACTTTTAAGGTAATGTGTTTTCCGATGCGCACATTAGTGGCTTGAAAACCTAATTTATACAAACCATGCTCAACAGCCTTCCCTTGCGGGTCGAGCAATTCTTTTAAAGGCATTACATTGATTTCTGCAGTATATAACATAGCATAAAGATAAAAGTATTTTTTCATTCTTTAAGCAGATACTATAACTATTCCGCCATTTATAGCATGTTTTAATGTCTTTTAAATATTTCGTAATATTGTTACAAATTATATAATGATGCACTCCCGAAAAATTTATTTACTTGTCTTTGTTTTTATACTATTTAGTTGTCAAAAAGAGAAAGAAATGGTTTGCCAAAACAGCGAACAAAAAAATAAGCGGATGCTTTCTATGCAAAATCTATTGAAAGATACTACTGACATTTCATGGAGTGAGCGACAGTTTTTTAATGAAGTGAGAACTATAGCAAATGATATAGACGTGCTTTCGGCTAATGTAGATACTACTGTTTCTATTCAGGAGACGTATAACCAGATTAAAGCTAATTTTTTGCAACATGCCAATTTAGTAGCACAAAAGGCAGAGGTGTTTTATCATGGTTCTAAAGCAAAAGTAATTTTGGCAAGAAATGCTTTTGTATTGATGAGTTATGATGCGCTACAGAGAAAATATCCTGAATTTTATTGGACACAATTAGGGATTTTTGCTGCCAATGAAGTTCGTTCAGGATTGGTAATGGCAATGATGGCACGCCAAGTTTTAATTCAGAATAATATACACATTCCATTAGATGGAGTAGATTTACAAGAGGTGATGTTGGGCACTGCAAAAATTCTGATAGATGGACAAGTAGATGTGTTGACAGATATTGGTTCGTTGGGGATTTTAAATAGAAAAGTAGGTGCTTCCAGAATAAAAAATGAAACATGGATGACAACGGAAGCACAAGATGGATTCCGTTTGCAAGAACAAGCAGAACAAGCATTGCAAGCTAAAAATTGTGCTTTGTATGAAGATATACAAACCGAAGCAGCTATCCAATTTGGAGCGCACGAACAAATCTATATTTTACAACCGATGTGGGATAAACCTTTAATGAAATCTTTTGCAGATATAGATAAATTTATTATCCAATTAACAGGACATCAATTTGTTTTCTTTGGAAATATTTTTGTTGGAACCAACAAAGACAGCGAAGCAGGGAAAGGCTATTTGATTCCTATTCCAAACAATGTAAATGATTTATCAAAAGCAGTTCAGCGGGTAAAAGTAGCCATAAATGGTTTTCACACATTAAACGCTATCAGAAAAGGCAGTGTTGGTAGCGATTGGATAGATTATTCTCAAATCAAAATTGGCTACTACAAAGACGTGTATAATGTTCCATGGATAGAGTAAAGTATCAATGAAATAAAGTATCAATGAAATAAAGTATAATCAATAATTTTATTTAATTATCTTTCAAAATAAAACCGAGCTATTTTTAAAGTTGCTACGAGAAAAAATAAATAAACAAACATCCTGCAAGAAAACTAAAGAAGGTAATCTAATTTTTTTCGTTATCCCTTAATAACGGATTTGTGTGTTTTTAATGCCCACCCATGGTGTCATCTTTATTAAATTTATAGGTTTTAGCAAAAAATACTAATGGAATAGCCATTAAAATAAAGATAGTCATGTAGTGAAAAATATCTATATAAGATAAAATAGCAGCTTGCTTGTTGATGGTGTAATCTATAAAGGCTAATGCTTGTTGCGATGCATGATTGGCATCAGAAGTGGCAGACATCATTCCTGCTTTCAATCCATTTAATCGCTCATTTAATAGCACATTATCTGGTGTTACATGCTCTAAAATGGCAGCGCGATGAGAAACACTCAATGTCTCATTTAAAACACCAATTACAGCTACGCTCACAGAACCACCAATTTGTCGCACCATATTCGTAAATCCAGATGCTTGCCCAACATCTTTTCCTGTTAATCCACTTAATGTAAGAGCAGACAAAGGAACAAATAAAAATGCCATTCCTAATCCTCGTACCATTAAAGGCCAAAACATGGCATCTGTTCCCGTATTGGTGGTGAAAATAGTGGAAGACCAATACACAAAAAATGCAGTGATAGAAAATGCTGAAGCAATCATGAATTTTGGAGGAACATTTTTTGATAATAACATCCCCACTACCGGCATTAGCATCCCGCTTAATAAAGCTCCGGGCATAAACATCAATCCTGATAATTCTGCTGTAAAATTTAAAAAGCGCTGCATGTAAATAGGGTAAATAAAGACACTTCCAAATAAAACAAAACCTAAAACAAAATTTAGAACAGTAGCAATAGCCACATTCCCTTTTGCCATTACACGCAAATCCACAATTGGATTTTTGGCGGTAAGTTCTCGAATAATAAATCCTATAATCCCGACTGCAGCTAAAATGGTAAAAGTCAAAATGTATTGAGACTCAAACCAATCATTGCGTTCTCCTTGTTCTAAAATTAATTGTAAGGACCCAACACCCACTATCAATAAAAAAATCCCTAACCAATCCACACTCGAACTTTCTCTTTTCTCATAAGGATTGTCTCTAATATAGTTAAGAGTAAGAAAGGTAGCTAAAACTCCAATTGGAATATTGATGAAAAATATAACAGGCCAGTCATAATTATAGACTAAATAGCCACCTAAAAATGGACCAATAGTAGGCCCAACGATAACCCCCATCCCAAACATTGCCATTGCCATCCCAATTTTTTCTGGGGGATAAATTTCTTTTAAAATAGTTTGTGAAGTAGCAAATAAAGCACCTCCGCCTACACCTTGTACAAAACGCCAAAATACTAATTCCCAAATGGAAGTGGAGAATCCACACATTAAAGAGGCAAACGTAAATAATGCTACAGAACCTGCAAAATAATACTTCCTGCCAAAAATAGAGGATAACCATCCACTCATAGGTACAACAATAACATTGGCAATTGCATAAGATGCCACCACCCAACTTACCTCTGAAAGTGTAGCACCTAAATTTCCCATTAAGGTACTAGTGGCTACGTTTACTACCGTGGTGTCTATCAATTCCAAAAGAGTACACAATACTACGGTGATAGTAATAATGATTCTTCTCGGACCGTATTCAATTAGACTTTTTTCTTGCTCTAGAGTCATGTTTATAGAATTGAGTATTGAATGTTGCGTAATGCGATAAACCTTTATCCAGTACGCAGTACGCCAAACATCATACGATTATTTTACTTTTACTGCTACTTTTACACTCATTCCGGCACGCAATTCGGGCTGATTGTTTGGGTCGTTTAATATAGTAATACGCACCGGTATTCTTTGCACTACTTTTACAAAATTTCCTGTTGCATTATCTGCTGGAAGTAACGAGAATTTAGAACCTGTTGCTGCCTGAAAAGATTCAACTTTCCCTTTGAATTTATAATCAGGATAAGCATCAACCGTTATTTCTACCCCTTGCCCTGTTTTCATTTTTTCTATCTGTGTTTCTTTAAAATTTGCTGAGACCCATAATAGACGGTCGTTAACAATGCTCAGCAGAATTTGCCCAGGATTTACTAATTGTCCGGGTTGTACACTTTTTTTGGAAACATATCCATCGCTTGGCGCAATGATATAAGCATAAGACAATTGTAATTTTGCAAAATCTACATTTGACATACTTTGTTGTTCCCCTACTTCTGCCAAACTAACTTGTGTACCTACTCCATGTGCTTGTGTGTGCGATGCTGCCGATTGTTCTTTTACTGTTTTTAATTGTGCTTCCGCTACTGCTACTTGTTTTTCTAAAGCGGCTACTTGTTTTTCCGCTGCTTGTTTTTCTGCTAATGCAGCATCGTATTGTGCTTGTGTGGCAGATGTTTGATTGTATAATTGTTCGTAGCGTTTAAAGTTTTCAGTTGTATTCCATACACGCACTTTTGCTGATTCTACATTTGCCTTGGCCGTTTCTATATTTGCCTGTGCGGTGATGATTGATGTAGAAGCCGCCGCCGCAGATGCATCTGCCGTAGAAACGTTGCTTTTTACTACATTAATATTTGCACCAGCACTCTTGGCGGCAATAATTGCTTGTTCTACTTTTATTTTTAAATCTCTATCATCTAATACTAATAAAGTATCTCCTTTGTGTACACGTTGGTTTTCTTGAATGTATATTTTATCTATATATCCAGAAACACGTGGCGCAATTGGAATAATGTCGCACTCAATTTGAGAGTTGTCCGTGTCTTCATAGTGCATCATATAAGTGATTTTTTTATAGCCAAAAACAAGGGCAATAATTAAAAGAATTGCACCAATGATAGGCATAAAATTTTTCTTCTTGGTGGCGTTAGTAGCAGTAGTATTGGTTGTATTTTCCATATTCTAATTTTGAAAGTATGAGGATGATATTTTTTATATTTTTTGTTTAATTTATTTTATTCCGTTAATGCTTCGTTCTAATTTATAAGATGCAATGGCAGCATCTGCTTGCGCATTTAATAAATTGGTTTGTGCTTGTAATAATAATTGATCGGCTTCTAAAACATCGCTTAATAAAGCAACTTGTGCTTCAAAACGATTGTCTAAAATGCGTTTGTTTTCTTTGGCTTGTTCAATTGCCTTTTCTGCCAAATCAATTTTTAATTGAGCCACTTTCAACGCTTCATTATTGGCATTTACTTCCATAGAAATTCCTTCTTTGATAGATTCCGTTGCTTTTTGTAATTGAGCTTTTTGATTTTTTGCATCTCCTACTATAGCACGTGCTGTATATAATTGCATGATATTCCAACTTAAGCTAACGCCTACATCCCAAGTTCCTTTAAACTTTGCTTCCATCGGAAACACTCGCTGATTGGGATTACTATATACACCATTCCCTACCGCATTAATGGTTGGCATATAGGCACTTCTAGAGGCTTTTACGGCATAATTAGCTGCTTTATCTCTATAGGTTTGCGCTTTTATTTCAGCACGATTTTGTATGGAGGAAGAAACCATAGAAGCCATGTCTGATGTGGTATTATTAATCATTTCAGGTTTTTCAACCTGAATTTTAGTGTTGGTATTTATTCCCAAAAGAATACACATATTATAAGACATTATATCAATGGTGCTTTCAACATCTGCTTTCGTTACCAATAAATTTGTTTTTTGCAATTCGGCACGCATTACATCATTATTCAACATCAAACCAGCATTTTTAAACTTGGTAATGTCATTTACACGCACTTGTGTTTGAGCGATATTGGAATCTAAAAGGATTTTTGCTTGTTGCAATTTATATAAACTATAATAGCCTTGAACCACATTCATTTTATTGTCTTGCAAATTCTTTTCTCTATCCATTCCGGCTGCTGATTTTTGTTGGTCAATAGCTTTCATGGTATTCCAATTTTTCAAGCCTTGAAAAATAGGCTGCTGTATGGTTGCTCTGTTTCCATATTGATTTGGAAAATTGGTTTTGATTTCAAAACTTCCCATTCCTGGAATACTGATGGTAAATGGATCTATGTTGTCGCTTAATCTAGTATAGCTGGTGGTTAAACCTAATATAGGCAACATAGCATTCTGTGTTTGTTTTTTCTTAAAATCCAACGATTGAATTTTCAAACTGTCCAATTGTAATTGTTTACTGTTTTGCTCTGCCAAAGCCATAGCTTCTTTTAAGGATAAAGTTTTTATCTCTTGTCCAAATACATTGGATGCAAACAATAAACAAACGATATAATAGATACTTTTTTTCATTTTATTTTTCTTCGATTCCTAAATGATTACTTAATATTTCTCTCAAGTGTTTTCTTAAACGATTTTTATATTTTACATCAAAGGCGCTATGTGCATTTTCTAAATGTAGTATTCTATAGGCCATGCGCTCCGATGTTGTATAGGTTTTGATAACAGCAATCACCGTCATGGCGGTTAATTCTATATCTACTTTTTTAAATTCTTTGTTTTTAACTCCTTTCTGAATAATTTCTATCAATAAAGAAAAATTCTTGTGTAATTGAGCTAAAATCGTATCCGTCATGCCACTGCGATGCTGAATAGTCAATTCTCTAAAGATGATATTTTGAAATTGTCTGTTTTCAAATAATCGGTTTATAAAAACATCAACAGTGGCAAATAATTTGTCAGCATATTTTTCATGTTTGTCTATTTCTGATAGCAAAAGGTTTGAAATGATTAATTTTCTTTCTACTACTTCTTCATACAATTTTTCTTTAGAACCAAAATAGTACGAAACCATTGCAATATTTATAGCTGCCGCTTTTGAAATCTCTCTAATGGAAACTCCTTCAAACCCATGTTCGGCAAATAATCGCTCTGCAACATCTAAGATGTATTCGCGTTTGTCGGGTGTTTTTATCTCTTCCATGAATTTTAATTAAACAGTTGTTTAACACCACAAATTTAATTAAACGTTTGTTTAATTTGCAAGTTAAATTTATGTTATGCATTATTTATTGATGTGAATCAATTTTTATAAATAGCATTTCCTTAAACCGCTGTTTGTGTATATATATGTATATTTGCGTCTCAATTTTATAATTATGGGAAGAGATACAGAATTAAAATTCAAAATAAAATTAGACGATGATAATATGCCAGAAAAAATTACCTGGACGGCAACAGATGGCCCACAAGGTGATGGCGATGAATGTAAAAGTGTAATGGTAGGCATGTGGGATGGTAATGAAAAAAATACCTTGCGTTTCGACTTATGGACAAAAGATATGCAAGTAGATGAAATGCACACACATTTTTTTCAATTATTATTGAGCTTAGGAGACACCTATCACCGTGCTACCCAAAATCCGTATGTACAGGAAGACATCAAAAAATTCTGCATGGATTTAGCCGACAAAACCAGAGCGTGGGAAGAAGGCAAACAATGAAATAATGTATAAATATACTAATATACCAATTCAATCTATTTTATTTTAATATATACTTAATACTCAATACTTACTACTTACTACTTACTACTCAATACTTACTACTCAATACTCATGTTACAAGCTACCAATTTATCTATCATATTCGGCAGTCGCAATTTGTTCGACAATGTTACTTTTACTATTCAGCCACGCGATAGGATTGGATTAGTAGGGCGCAATGGTGCCGGAAAATCAACACTGCTTAAAACACTTAATGGGGAGATTACACCACAAGAAGGCGGCATTAGCAAGCCGAATGGATATTCTATTGGTTTCTTAAAACAAGAAATACGCGGGCAGAATGAACCTACGGTTTGGCTCGAAGCACAAACTGCTTTTAAGGAAATAAATACCTTACAAGAAAAATTAGATAATATTCAGCATCAATTAGAAACACGTACAGATTATGATTCGGACGACTACATGAATTTGTCGCAAGATTTTTGCGATTTGAATGACCGCTTAGTGCATTTAGATATTGATGATAAAGATAAAAAAACAGAATTAGTTTTATTAGGATTAGGATATCAGAGAACTGATTTTGAAAAAGCTCCCAGTACTTTTTCAGGTGGATGGGCAATGCGTTTAGAGTTGGCTAAATTACTCTTGCAAAATCCTGATTTGCTGATGCTGGATGAGCCGACCAATCACTTGGATATAGAATCTATAATTTGGCTCGAAGACTTTTTTCAAAAATATGAAGGTGCAATTATTTTAGTTTCGCACGATAAATCATTTTTGGATAATGTGTGTAATAAAACCATCGAATTGGAGCTGGGGAAAATGTATGAGTACAAAGCCAACTATTCTAAATACCTGATTCTAAAAGAAGAGCGCAGAGAAAAGCAATTGCAGACATTTAAAAATCAGCAAGATCAAATAAAACAAATAGAAAGAAACATAGAACGCTTTAAGGCAAAAGCCAGTAAAGCAACCATGGCACAAAGTTTAGTAAAAAAACTAGACAAAATGGATATTGTAGAAGTAGAGCAAGAAGATGCACGCTCTATGAAATTTACTTTTCCAATGGGACAACAAAGTGGCAAAATAGTAGTAAAAGCTACTAATTTGGCAAAAAACTACGACGAAAAACAAGTATTCCACGATGTGAATTTAGAAATTGAGCGCGGCGATAAAGTAGCTTTTATCGGTAAAAATGGAATGGGAAAAACTACGATGGCAAAAATCATTGCTAAAGAAATTGAATATAGTTCTGGTGAACTGGTAATTGGACACAATGTAAATATTGCTTTCTTTGCTCAGCATCATGCAGAACAATTACCCAAAGCATTGACCATTTTGCAATATATGGAAGATACAGCACCGAATGAAATTCGTGCGCAAGTGCGAAGTATTTTAGGAGCCTTTATGTTCAGTGGCGATGATGCTACTAAAAAAATATCGGTATTGAGTGGAGGAGAGCGTGCACGTGTTTGCTTGGCGCATTTATTACTCCATCCGAGCAATGTGTTGATTCTGGATGAGCCGACCAATCACTTGGATTTACGAGCAAAAGATGTATTGAAAGATGCTATTGCAAAATTCCCTGGAACGGTAATTGTCGTATCGCACGACAGAGATTTTTTAGTAGGCATGACCAATAAAGTGTTTGAATTTAACGACGGTGTTGTGAAAGAATATCCAGGTGATATAAATGATTTCTTTGAAGAAAGACGATTGTCAAATTTCAGAGAAGTAGAATTAAGTCCGCAGTCGATGGTCAATAGTACACAGAAAAAAGAAATTGTTGCAACTGTAAATAAGATAGATGATAAAGAAGTGAAACAACTTAAAAATAAAATCTCAAAATTAGAAGAAGAAATTTCCATCAAAGAATTTGATATTAAAAAAATTGAAGAACAAATAGAAAAACTTTCCGATAATGGAAAATATGATGAACAAATAGTATTGCAATTAGGGATAGAAAAAAAGGCATTAGAAAAGCTGATGCAAGATTGGGAAACGTTGCAAGCATAAATAAAAGATGGAACCACAAAAGGTTCC
>JBDKHK010000149.1:0-6700 GCA_039797705.1 Bacteroidota bacterium | reverse complement strand
TAGCTATTACGTTTGCTTTGGTGGTTTCTATGGCAATTAGTAATGTAGCCAAATTCATAAAGGCTGGAAATGCCGGTGCTTTTTTCATCAGCATCGTTTGTGTAATTTCTTTTATTTTAGGGAAATAAGTGGCTGCTTTACCCGAAGTTATTGCTTGTGCAAATTGATCTGCTATTTTTTTGCAATCATCTCTGCTACAATTAGTTTTTAAAAAATCTGAATATGCTTTTCCATAAGCTGCATTATCCGATGGGAATTCTTTTGGATATTGCGCTTTTATTAAGCTAAAACTAAACGTGAAAAAGCAGGTTAATAAAATTATTTTTTTCATGGGTTTTTATTTTTATTTTTTTACTTCTGCAGTATTATGCAATTCCAATCGTGCATATTTGTACAATAAGTAGCTATCAATTTATGTTCTAATGCTTTGTCTAAAATTAGTTTTGCATCTGCAGCATAAAAACCTGATACAATCAAATATCCTTTATCTGATAATGCATTACTTAAACTCGACATGTTTTCTAAAAGAAAGTTACGGTGAATATTTGCTAATATAATATCAAAAGTTCGTCCTTGTATGTTTTCAATCCCACCAATTTCTGCTTTAACATTGTTTATTTGATTTAAAGCAATATTTTCTATGCAATTATGATAGCACCATTCATCATTATCTAATGCAATGCAAGTTTTTGCTCCTAATTTTTCGGCTAAGATGGCTAATATTCCTGTTCCTGAACCGCAATCTAAAACATTTTTTTCTTTAAAATCGAGCAATCGCATATTTTGCATCATTTGAGAGGTAGTAGGATGGTGTCCTGTTCCAAATGACATTTTAGGTTCTATAATAATTTCGTGCTGCACTTGTATATTTGCAGGATGAAAAGTGGCGCGAACGTGTACAAAATCATCTATCAAAATGGGCTGGAAGCTACGCTCCCATTGTTCGTTCCAATTTTTATTTTCCAATTCAGATTTTAAAAATGAAACATCATATATTTTGCATATTTCTGCAATATATTCTTCTCCTTCTTGCACTTGTGATTCGTTCAGATAAACGTCTATGTTTTCTTCTTTTTCTTCTATTCCATCCATGTCTATCACGGCAAAAAGCCCTGCAAATTCTTCTTTGTCAATAGTTGGTGGATACGATATGGTATATATGTGTGTCATATTAGTTTTTCATGGATTGGATAATTATAGCAAATTCGTCTGCTTTCAAAGATGCGCCTCCTACTAATCCGCCATCTATATCATGGCAAGAAAATAATTCTACTGCATTTTTTGCATTAACGCTTCCACCATATAAAATAGAAATTTCTTCTGCCGTTGATAGATTATATTTCTCAGCAATTTTATTTCTTATGAATGCATGCATTTCTTGTGCCTGCTCGGGAGTGGCTGTTTTTCCTGTACCTATCGCCCATATTGGTTCATACGCAATGACGCATTTTTTCAAATAGGATTCCTCTAATTGGAAAATACAATCTTCTAATTGTTGTTGTACAAATTCGAAATGACGATTGGTTAATCGTTCTTCTAATGGTTCGCCACAGCAGAAAATGGGTGTTAGTTGTTGTTTATGGGTTTGTAAAATTTTTTGAAGTAATATTTCATCTGATTCATTAAAATATTGCCTGCGTTCGGAATGTCCAATAATTACAAAAGGGGCTTCTAAAGAAGCGATAATTTTTGCTGATACTTCGCCCGTATAAGCACCTTGTTCATATTCACTGCAATTTTGTGCTGCTGCAAACATAAATGGATATTCTGAAAAAATGGAAACTGCATTTTGTATATATGGGAAGGGGGTTGCTACTGCTACTATTTTTTGAGCTGTTAAATCGTATGAATTATATTGCATGGCAATTTCATTCAGCAATGTTTGTGCGGCTATTTTTGTAATATTCATTTTCCAATTTCCTGCAATTATTTTCTTCCGCATGGTGGTAGTTTTATTTGAAAATTATTTGTGTTCAAAAATGTAATTTAAAATTTGTTTATCTGCTTCCGATAAATGGATTCCACGGCGTCCCATTACCCGTTGTGCTACTTCATACGCTTTTTCTAATTCAAATATTTTATCATTTCCCCAGGAAAAATCGGGAATAAACTTTGGTGGAAATCCGGCATCCAATACATTGGCACAAACTCCCACTACGGTTCCGGTATTAAATTGAGTATTAATGGCTGCTTTGGCATGGTCGCCCATGATTAATCCGCAAAATTGCAGTCCCGTATCTATCATTTTTTTAGAAGGATAATTATATGCTGATACCTTACTATAATTATTTTTCAAATTGGAATTATTGGTATCTGCTCCCAAATTACACCATTCTCCTAAAACGGCATTTCCCAAAAAACCATCGTGTCCTTTGTTGGAATATCCAATTAATACGGAGTTAGACACTTCGCCTCCTACTTTTGAATGAGGGCCAATGGTGGTGTCGCCATAAATCTTTGCTTGCATTTTTAAAGATGCGTGCTCGCATAAAGCAAAAGGCCCCCGAACCGTGCAGCCTTCCATTACTTCACTGTCTTTACCTAAATAAATGGGTCCATTGGTTGTATTCAAAACGGAACATTCGCATTGGACGCCTTCTTCTATATATATATCCTTTCCAAGTAATGTATTGGTAGATGATAATTTCTCTGGGTTAGGTTTTAATTGTAAGAGTTGAATATCATTTCTGATTTCCTGTCCATTATAAGTAAAAATATCCCAAGGGTGGTTTATTTTTACAATATTTTGTTTCGTTTTTTTCTTTGATTTTATTGTTTCAAATAATGATTTTAAATCATTAAGACTGTTTATAACATTATTGACAACGGAAGCAGCAATTACAGTTTCCTCATTTTGTAAAATGCTATTATTTTCTAAGTTCACTATTTCCTCTACTAAAAGATGCGCAGGCAAAACAGCACTATTGATAAATAAACAATTCACTGTTGGGATAAAGGAATACTTTGGATTCAAATAATCTTTAGAGAGAATAGACACAGGTACTTTCAGGTATTTTTCCCATTTTTCTTTAATGGTTAATATCCCAATTCGAATATCTGCAACAGAACGAGTGGCGGAGATTGGCAATAGGTTTTCCCATTCATCTCCGTCAAAAAGAACTATATGTTGTATCGGCATAGTGTAAAAATAAAAAAGTCGCAACGTAAAATTGCGACTTTCGTGAAATATATTCTAACAAATTATTATTTCTTAGCGTATTTTTTATTGAATTTATCAATTCTACCTGCTGTATCTAATAATTTTTGTTTTCCTGTGTAATATGGGTGCGACATATTAGATACCTCTAATTTCACTAAAGGGTATTCATTTCCATCTTCCCATTTAATAGTTTCTCTGGTAGATGCACATGATTTTGCTAAAAAAGTATGGTCACAAGAAAAGTCTTTAAAAACGACAAATCTGTATTCTTTTGGATGAGTATCTGCTTTCATAAAATTCTAATTTGGAGTGCAAATATAGCTATTTATTTATAAAATCCATAGATTAAACATGAGGTTTATATTAAATATGCCGTTTTTTTAAAAAAAAGGAAAAAGTTATTGAATTTTATATGGATGTATATCATTCTTCGAGTGTTATTTTTATGGCTGCACTCGTTTGCAAAGTGGAAGTAAGTGACACAAATTGCACTTTATTGTCATATTTTATATTCATAGAAGCGGTATTGGGAGGTTCTGTTCCTAAGTTTATTGCTTCTAATATAATATAATTTTGGGGTTTGTTTAAGCTGATATTCATTGATTTTTTTGCTTTGGTTAGCAAAGCATTTTTCACAATAGGAATTCCATTTAGATATATATTTACGGAGTCTCCATCTTCTGTATATCTATCCCAGTATTCGACTGTAATGTTTTTAGATTTTACTATTATTTCATTTTTTACAATTATTTTCCGCGATTTCATCGTCTGAATCGTTTCAAGTATAGGTGAACTTTCTTCATTATTGGCTGCCATTTTTGTTTCTGAAACTTCGTTTTCTTCTACAGATTTAGCAACGGCAACAACAGTTGGTTTTTCCTTTTCCTTAGGGGTAACTGATACAGATGGTTTCACCGCTACAGGCACTGGATCTGGTGTTTTTATAGCAATTGGTGCTGGTTTTGGCTCTGGTGTTTTTACTGCTATAGGTGCTGGTTCTGGTGCTTTTGTCGGTACAGGTTTTCTGTTTATGTTTTTACTAACTTTAGCATTTGCCCAGCTTTCGTCAAATAGTGCCAAATCTGATTTATTTTTTACTTTACGGAAATAAACGGAGCGCAGGCATTGAAACATGTCTTTTTGTAGATATTTCATTTTACAAGCACTATTTTTTAAATATTGCTGCACCCATGAGGCTGTAAATGTCATTCTGACTTCATCATCACTTAAATCGAATGTTCCATTTAGGCAATCTACCCATTTGGAAGGAGCATTTTCATTGATTATTACTATGGTAGAAATTTCTAAATATCGTTTGTTGCATATATATCCGCTGATATTAAATTCACCAAAATAGGAACCATCGGTGATACTTAATTTGGCTGTAAAAAGATTGCCCGGAGGGAGTTTCTTTACTTCCATCTTTATATCATACATATCATGGACGTATTTGACAAAAGTACCTGACCAAGTTCCGTCTATTTCCTGTGCTTTAACATTATTTAGACAATAAAAGGTTAGGAAAATGTAGGTTAAATATGCTCTAAATTGTTTCATTGTTACGAAAATAGTTAATTATCAAGGTATAAACAAGATAAATTGACAATAAGTGTTTATCTAATTTCGATTTTATGCATTTTATTCGTCGTCGTCGTTAGATTGCAAACATTCCTGAATATATTGTATTACTTC
The DNA here is from genome assembly GCA_039797705.1 of Bacteroidota bacterium. GTDB lineage: Bacteria > Bacteroidota > Bacteroidia > Chitinophagales > JADIYW01 > JADJSS01. The sequence goes on along the minus strand of JBDKHK010000149.1, from coordinate 1,848 downwards.
CTTTCCGCCTCTGTTTTTTTCTGCTGATGTAATGATTGTTGGGGGCAATGATGTCCATTTTTCCAGCATTTTGGTTTTAAATTTCTTTATATTCGACTGGTTATCCAACTTTTTACCTTTGTCCATTTTAGTAAAAAGGATAGCAAAAGGAATGCGCATTTCGCCCAACCATTCTACAAATTCGATGTCCATTTTTTGGGGTGGAATACTGGCATCTATTAATACAAATAAGGATAAAAGTTGTGGGCGATTTGCAATATAAAATTTTATCATTTTACTAAATACTTCGCGGGTGGTTTTAGACACTCTTGCATAACCGTATCCGGGCAAATCGACTAAATGCCATTTTTCATCAATCAAAAAAAGATTAATTGTTTGTGTTTTTCCGGGTGTTTGAGAAACTTTTGCCAGTTCTTTTCTGCCCGTTATTAGATTTATCAAAGAGGATTTACCTACGTTACTTCTGCCAATGAAGGCAAATTCAGGCAAGTCGGTTTGTGGGCAATCATCTGTTTTGGGAAATGCCCCTATAAATTTTGCAGATTGTATCAAGTTGAAGATTTAATAATGCAAAGATGAGTACATTTTTTGATAGATTGATAACTAATATTGTACTTTTGTGTTATTAGTTATCTTATGGGTACACCATTAACTCCATACAATTCTGGCGAAAGTAAGAAAGAGCAAGTTGCCACCATGTTCAATAATGTAGCAGGTACTTACGATTTTTTAAATCATTTTTTTTCTGTTGGGATTGATAAATTATGGCGGCGCAAGCTGGTGAATTTGATTGGAGAATCGAATCCAAAAATAATTTTAGACGTTGCCACCGGAACCGCCGATTTAGCTATTGCAGAAACAAAACTACATCCTGAAAAAATAATTGGTGTAGATATTTCCGAAAAAATGTTGGAAGTTGGAAAAGAGAAAACTAAAAACTATCCAAATATCGAGTTGGCATTAGGCGATAGCGAACATCTGCAATTTGAAGACCACACATTTGATGCAGTGAGTGTTTCTTTTGGAGTGCGCAATTTTGAAAATGTACCAGCTGGGCTCTCAGAAATGCGCAGAGTATTAAAAACAGGAGGCAAAGTTTTTATTTTAGAATTTTCAAAACCAAAAAATTGGTTGGTACGTAAATTATACTATTTCTATTTTTGCAACGTTTTACCATTTATTGGAAAAATGATTTCTAAAGATTCAAATGCTTACACTTACTTACCAGAAAGTGTGCGCTTGTTTCCTGATGGAGTACAATTTGTTGAATTATTACGTCAAGCGGGATATAAAAATATAATATGCAAAACATTGACATTTGGCATAAGCACGATTTATATCGGGGAAAAATAATTTTACTGCTATTAGTAGTTTTACCGTCATTCGTTTTCAGCCAACGCAATGTGATGGAAAATGATTTAAAATTTTCCAGAAAACCGTATCATTTCGGCATCCATTTGGCATCAGGCTTTGGCGATTTTAAAATAAAACAAAATGCCCTTTTTGCCACCAGCGACAGTATTTTATCTATCAAATCAAAATATGATGTAAATTTTGAGATTGGCGCCTTAATCAGTTATCATATTAATAGATATGTAGAGTTTAGAACACTACCGGGATTTGTTTTTTCCAATAAAAGTTTGTCGTATGTATTTGGTGATGGAACTTCTGCCAAAAAATCAACGCCTCAAGTTTATTTTGATTTACCAGTTGAATTTAAAATAAAATCAGAACCATTGAAAGATGTAAAATTATATTTAATTGCCGGTTTAAAATATGGATATGATATTGGTTCAAATTTTAAAGACCGAAAGAAAGCCGATCAGCCTATTCAAAAACCGCATGATT
>JBDKHK010000148.1:0-8982 GCA_039797705.1 Bacteroidota bacterium | reverse complement strand
AAGGCGAAGCTGGATTTCAAGCCCAAACACTAGCACCCGGATTATATTGGGGCATGTGGATTTGGCAATACTCTGTCGATATGACAGCATTTACAATCATCCCAGAGGGAAAAATAGGATTAATTTTAAGTAAAGACGGAAAAGAAATTCCTACAGGTCGAATTCTAGCACGAAAAGTAGCAAGTGATAATTTTCAAGACGCAAAATCTTTCTTGGATAATGGTGGACAAAAAGGGCGTCAATCTGCCTTTATTACCACAGGATCTTATCGTATCAACACTTTTCTTTTTGAAATAGTGATTGCCGATCAAATTAAAATTTTTGAAAATATGATTGGAATCGTAACAGCTTTAGACGGAGAACCTATTCCTCAAGGGCAAATTGCAGGAACAAACGTAGAAGGACATAATAATTTTCAAGATTGCGATGAATTTCTTACCAAAGGAGGAAACAGAGGTTTGCAACCTCAAGTAATGCTTGCGGGGTCGTATTATATAAATACATGGGCATTTCAAATTGAACAAAATCCAATGACTGATGTGCAAATAGGGTATGTTGGAGTTGTCATTTCATATATTGGAGAAGACGGTCTAGATGTAACAGGAGAACATTTCAAACACGGTAACATTGTATCAAAAGGGCAGCGTGGTGTTTGGATGGAACCGCTAGGGCCAGGAAAATATGCCTTGAATAAATATACAACCAAATTAGAACCTGTTCCTACAACCAATCTAGTGCTAAATTGGGCAGATGCTCGTAGCGAATCACATAATTTAGATCATAATTTATCCACCATTACAGTGCGCTCTAAAGATGGTTTCCCATTTAATCTTGATGTGTCACAAATTATCCACGTTCCAGCAAACGAAGCACCAAAGGTTATTGCCCGCTTCGGAAGTATGACAAACTTAGTTTCTCAAGTTTTAGAACCTACTATCGGTAACTATTTTAGAAACTCCGCTCAAGAAAGTGATGTAATTTCTTTTTTAAGCACAAGAAAAGAGCGTCAAGAATCGGCTAAAAATCATATAAAAGTGGTTTTGGATGAATATAACGTGAATGCTGTTGATACCTTAATTGGTGATATTGTGCCTCCAGAATCGTTGATGAAAACATTGACCGATAGAAAAATTGCCGAGGAAGAGCAAAAAACCTATCAAACCCAAAAGATGGCACAAGAACAACGCCAAGGAATGGAAAAAGAAACGGCTATTGCCGATATGCAAAAAGAAATTGTAAGAGCTTCTCAAAGTGTTGAAATTGCACAGCGAACAGCCGATGCTACTGTAAAAAAAGCAGAAGGTGATGCTACCAGTTTAAAATTAAATGTAAATGCTGAAGCTGAAGCAACAAAAATGCGTGCGAATGCCGAAGCAGAAGCAACAAAGGCTAGAGCAGGAGCACAGGCAGAAGCGACAAAACTTACCGCTAGTGCTGAAGCTGAACTAATTTCAAAAACTGGATTGGCAGAAGCTGAAAAAATTATGGCCGTTGGTAAATCAACCGCAGAGTCCTATCAATTACAGGTTTCTGCCATGGGAGGAGATAATTTTACCAAATATAAAATTACCGAAGAAATAGGCAAAGGAAATATCAAAGTAATTCCAGATGTATTAATTACAGGAACAAATGGTTCTGAAGGCGGAATTAGCGGATTACTTGGAATGAAATTAATGGAAATGATGGACACCAACGCTGAAAATCAAAATCTTAAGAAGAAATAAGATAATTTCAATAAAATCCGTCTCATAAAAAAGAGGCGGATTTTATTTTTTTAGCCATTCAAAATAGCGATTGGGATAGTCCGAAATAATACCATCCACTTTCATATCGATTAGTTTTTGCATATCGCTAGTTTCATTCACTGTCCAAGGAATAATTTTAATATTTTTTTTGTGTAAAAAAGTAACATTCTCCTTATTTAATAAAATAAATTCGGGACTGTAAACAGTGGGTTTAAAGCCTAATAAAATTAAATTTTCCGCAACAGATAATTTGTTTTCTACCAATAAAACGGTTTTAATTTTTGGTTTTATTTGATGTAAATACTGTAACGTTCTAACGTCAAATGACTGAATATAAACACGATTTGAAATCTTTTTAGCATCAATCACTTTTAATACTAAATCGACAAATTCTTTTGGTTTGGGATGAAAAATAGCATCGCCCTCAACAGCACTTTTGGTTTCAATATTATAAAAAATAGTTTTTTTAGGATATTTTTTTGCGATATAATTTTCAACACTATCAATTATTTCGGACAAGAGCGGTTTATAGGTTTTTAGCTTCTGTTGTGTTAAAAATCGCGGATGAATTTTAGATCCACAATCGCATTTTCTGATTTCATCATAATTTAGAGTATATAAATTATATGATTTTTCGGTTGCTTCCGTTATTTCATTTCCCTTTGCATCCAAACAAATTTCATGCGATAGGAAAGGTTCGTGCGACAGTAGCACTTGCTTATCAGCAGAAATAACAACATCTAATTCTAGTGTGGTTACACCTAAATCAATGGCTTTTTTCATGGCTTGGACAGAATTTTCTGGCAACAAACCACGGCAACCTCTATGTCCTTGAATATCAAATTTTTGAGAAAAACAATGAATACTAATTAAGGATACTATTAGTATTAATTTGGGTAGCATTATTATACTGATTTTAAATTTTCAATTAAATAATCGATATCTTCAACCGTATTGTAATGGCTAAAAGAGATACGTAATGACGGTTTTTTTAAATCTTCCTCTGTTAGTATTTCTGCTAAAACATGCGAAGGTTTGCTACTTCCTGACTGACACGCGCTTCCTCTAGAAACTGCAATTCCTTTCATATCTAAATTAAACAAAATCATAGCTGCTTTTTCTTCTGAAAAAGGTAAAATAATATTTAAAATATTGTAGAGTGCTTCTGACGGATTTCCATTAAATTTAATACCTGGAAAATGAGATTCCAACTGAGAAACGGTATATTTTTTAAGTTCTGAAATGTATTTTTCTTCTTCCTCTAAATTGTCATAAGATAATTCTAGAGCTTTTGCCATTCCTACAATATTGTGTACACTTTCGGTTCCTGCTCGCAATCCTTTTTCTTGCTCACCACCTAATAATATTGGGTTTATAGAAATTCCTTTTCTAATAAAAGCAAAACCAATTCCTTTTGGGCCATGAAATTTATGGGCACTAGCAACTAGAAAATCGATAGGAGTTTCTTGCAAATCAATTTTTACTTTTCCAATAGATTGTACTGTATCGGTATGAAAATAGGCTTGGTATTGTTTGCAAATTTTAGCCGCTCGATCAAGATTAAGTATGGTTCCAATTTCGTTATTGACATGCATCAAACTCACTAAAGTCTTGCTTTGTTGCGACAGTAACTCTGAAAGATGCACCAAATCGATTTCTCCAGAAGGTAAAATAGCAACATAATCAATAGCTACGTTATATTGTTCTTGAAGTATTTGAACGGTATGCAAAACGGCATGATGCTCCATTTTGCTAGTAATAATTCGCTCTATTTTTAAATCTCGAATGCAGGATTGAATAATAAAATTATTAGCTTCTGTCCCGCACGAGGTGAAAATAATTTCTGGAGAAGTGGCATTCAAATTTTTTGCAATACTTTTTCTAGAAAGTTCAATTAAGTTTTTTGCCTGCCTTCCAAAAGAGTGGGTTGATGAGGGATTACCATAATTTTCGGTTAAAACTTTTGTTATTTCTAACACTACTTCTGGGCGAAGTTGTGTGGTTGCGGCATTGTCAAAATATATATTTTTCATGTAAGCAAAAAGATTGTAATTATAACTATTTGGCAAAGATAGTAATTTTAAATATTTAACATAGCTTTGTACGGTTTTAGAAATTAAAATGTTTTGAAAAAAATACTACTGCTCTCAGATACCCATAGTCATATTGATGAAACAATGTTAAAATACATCCAGCTTGCAGATGAAGTTTGGCATGCTGGAGATATAGGCAATCTAGCGGTAACCGATACGATAAAAAAGATAAAACCATTACGGGCCGTTTTTGGCAATATTGATGACGCAAAGGCTAGGCTAGAATTCCCACTGCACAATCGGTTTATGTGCGAAAAGGTTTCCGTTTGGATTACTCATATAGGCGGTTATCCGGGCAAATACAATCCAGAAATTAGAGACGAGCTAAAACGCAATCCACCGCAATTATTTATATGTGGGCACTCGCATATTTTGAAAGTTCAATACGATAAAAACCTTAATTTCTTACATATGAATCCAGGCGCTTGTGGTAAGAGCGGTTTTCATACCGTGCGAACCATGCTTCGATTTGTAATTGATGATGACAAAATCAAAGACTTAGAAATCATCGAAATAGGGAGCAAATAAATGGAAATAAAAAATCCGTCTCAATTTCTTGAAACGGATTTTCCCGCACTAATAAACTAAGAAGGTTTATCGCAATCGATCTACAGATTTTACGAGATCTTCATCTTTCTTGATGGCTTTATTGGCCAAAACCAATAAAAAGATAGCAACAATAGGAAGAAACATCCCAATACCTTTCTCCGAAACCACAGTTTCTCCAGATACCGTTAGTGTACGATACACAAATAATCCTAGTAAAATTAAGTTCAATATTATATTCAATCTGTTCATCACAAATTGTTGTTGTCTTTTTTTAAACGAAATCAAACTTACAATCGATAAGGTTGTACTCAACCCAAATAAGAGACTATACAAGATATTGCTCATAAAGTAAACGGTTTCTCCATTTTCTAATTTCCATAAATGAAAAATAAAAGGCAAAATAGCCGTTATACCAAAAGCAAGTGCTAAATAGATACTTTGTATGCGCTGAATCATTGCAATTATTAATTATTTTAGACAAAAATATATTTTCTTTTGATAAAAAACTATTGTTTACTAAAATAAAATTTGTAATATTGCAGTAATAATCCGTAAGAACTTCATACTTCGGAAAGTAAGATTCAAAAAAAATCTCAATACATTATATCCCAATAATTAATTCACACATCCTTTTATGTTTGATATTTCTGTTTTAAAAGAAATGAAGCTCCCAGAGCTACAAGAAATTGCTAAAATTGCCAAAATTGCTAAATTCAAAACACTGAAAAAAGATGATTTAGTTTATCAAATACTAGATTATCAAGCAGCAAATCCTGAGACAATAGCCTCTATTCCAGAACCAAAACCTGTTTTAGAAGAAAAACCCAAAAGAGCTAGAATTATTGATAGTAAAGTACTAAAACCTATTATTGGCAAAGTAAAATTGGCTCCAGTGGTGCCTCAGCAAGAAATAACTTTTGAAGCGGTAGAAGCTGTAGAACCCAAACCAGAAAGTACTCCTGCTGCACCTATAGTAAAACAACGACCTCCAAAAGTAATTCGCTTTACCAAGGATGAAAATAATGTTACCAAAGTAGATAATTCGCACAGGAACAAAAAAATAATCAAACCACTTCCAACTTCGGAGACTGCAATTCCAGAAACAAAACCTCTCGAAACGAAACTTGAAGAAAAAAAGGAAGAACAAAATAATGATGAAAATCAAGCTGTTAAGCCAAATAATCCCAATCAAAACCAAAAACAGCAAAATAACAATCCAAACGCAAAACACAAGAAAACCCCTAATTTCAGAGAACCCGAATATGAGTTTGAAGGCATTATAGAAAGTGAAGGCGTTTTAGAAATGATGCCCGACGGTTACGGATTTTTGCGCTCTTCCGATTATAATTATTTAGCTTCTCCCGACGATATTTATTTATCAACTTCACAAGTTCGATTGTTTGGTTTAAAAACCGGAGATACCGTAAAAGGGGTGGTTCGCCCTCCAAAAGAAGGAGAAAAATTTTTCCCTTTAGTAAAAGTTTTAAAAATAAACGGACACGATCCGCAAGTAGTTCGCGATAGAGTTTCGTTCGAACATTTAACCCCCGTTTTCCCTACCGAAAAATTCAAATTGGCAGAAAGAGGAAGTTCCATTTCTACTCGAATTATCGATTTATTTTCCCCAATAGGAAAAGGACAGCGTGGTATGATTGTGGCACAACCAAAAACGGGTAAAACCATGTTACTCAAGGAGATTGCCAATGCTATTGCAGCCAATCATCCAGAAGTCTATTTACTAGTTTTATTAATAGACGAACGACCTGAAGAAGTTACCGATATGCAACGTAGTGTGCGTGGCGAAGTAGTAGCTTCTACTTTTGATAGAGAACCGCAAGAACACGTAAAAATCGCCAATATTGTCCTTGAAAAAGCAAAACGATTGGTTGAATGTGGGCATGACGTTGTGATATTATTAGATTCGATTACTCGTTTAGCACGTGCTTACAATACTGTACAACCCGCTTCTGGAAAAGTATTAAGCGGTGGTGTAGATGCCAATGCGTTGCAAAAACCAAAACGTTTCTTTGGAGCAGCCCGTAATGTAGAAAATGGTGGTTCATTAAGTATTATTGCTACGGCGCTTACTGAAACAGGATCTAAAATGGACGAGGTAATTTTCGAAGAATTTAAAGGAACAGGTAATATGGAATTGCAGTTAGATCGTAAAATTGCTAATCGTCGTATTTTCCCAGCTATCGATTTAACCTCTTCTAGCACACGTCGTGATGATTTATTACTAGACGAAAAAACCATTCAACGCATGTGGATTATGCGCAAATACCTTGCCGATATGAATCCTGTTGAAGCAATGGAATTTATCAACGATCGTTTCAAGAAAACAAGAAACAATGAAGAGTTTTTGATTTCTATGAATGATTAAGACGAACAAAAAATAGTACTAAATTTAAACTCACAAAATGGCTATTATTTTGTGAGTTTTTTTAATTTTAAAAGCATGAAAAACAAAATTAGGGTATTTATTTTATTTTTATTTATTCAATTAGGATATGCTCAGGACAAGCAAGTTATATATTATTTGCAAGATATTATTACAAAAAAACCAATACAAAACGCAAATATTACATTTCAAAACTCAAGTTTAGGGACTGTTTCTAACGATGAAGGAGCATTTCAATTAGAGTCTAAATCGAATGTAGAATTTACGATTTCACATTTAGAATACAAAAAATACACTCTTAAACTCTCAGACTCAGACTTGAATAATGACTCTAAAATTATTTATTTAGAGCAAAATACAGTAGAATTAGAAGATGTAATAGTCACCAAAGAACCTATTGAACAATTCCTACTAAAGGCAATAAATATTTCAAAAGCTAAGTTTAACAAACCAATAGTTTTAAATACATATTACCGTGAATTTGTTAAAGTAAATGATAAATATACTCGGTTTACAGACGGTTTAATAGATTTTCATATGAATGGAAATACAAAAAAAACAGATGCCGATTTAATTGTAAATCAAAGTAGGGCGGCAAAACTTATAAGTGAAGATGATGAAACTTTAGATTTAGCTTCAGGGCTGGATGTTAGAAATGCAACAACAAAGCAATATAATTTTTATAACCTAGAAAAAATACTATTTGACAGCGATAATTATGAAGATTATGATTTTGAATTAAAATCTAAAATTAATAAATCAGGTACAGAAACGTATATAATAAATTTTCAACCAAAAGCGGATTTGAAAAAATATCTGTACAAAGGAACAGTAGTTTTTGACCCAAATACCTACTTAATTTCTGATCTTGAAATTGCTTCCGATCAAGCAAATATTCAATACACAAAAGTAATTAACATTCTGATTATTAAAGCATCTCTGTTAGATTTGAAATTAAAATCATCATTTAAAGTTAGCAACGGAAATTATCTTTTGTCTTTTACATCTAGAAAAGGGAAAATTAAAATTTGGAACAAAAAGAAATACAATGAAATCATTGAATATAAAAGTGATTTAGTTGTAACCGATTACAAAAAAGACGATCTTACCTATAACAAAAAGTCAGTATATAATGATAGATCTTTGTATGAAAGAGGCAATCAGTACACCGATAAATTTTGGTTAAAAAATAATTCGATGGTTTTAACAGACGAAGAACAACAAGTCATTACAAGGTTAGAACAGGAAAGTAGCAAAGTAAAGTAAGTTTTAAAGACATTCTAAAGAATGTCTTTTTTTATACTCTTAATATAACTATTTTTGCACAAATTTGGAACGTAAAAATGCAAAAATACATCAGTCAACTTAACGAAGCACAACAAGCGCCGGTCTTACAAAAAGATGGGCCAATGATTGTTATTGCTGGCGCAGGATCAGGAAAAACGAGAGTTCTTACCGTTAGAATCGCTAATTTAATGAGCCAAGGTGTTGATGCGTTTAATATTCTAGCACTCACATTTACCAACAAAGCAGCACGTGAAATGAAAAAGCGTATTGCAGATATTGTAGGAAATGCCGAAGCCAAAAACCTCTGGATGGGAACTTTTCACTCTGTTTTTGCCAGAATTCTTCGTTCGGAAGCCGATAAATTGGGTTATCCTTCCAATTTTACGATTTACGATGCCCAAGATTCTGTTCGGTTATTAGGAGCCATTATCAAAGAAATGCAATTGGACAAAGATATTTACAAACCAAAACAAGTTTTTAGTAAAATATCGTCCTACAAAAATAGCTTAATTACGGTTAAAGCCTATTTCAATAATCCCGAATTGCAAGAATCGGATGCGATGGCAAAAAAGCCTCGTTTGGGAGAAATTTACCAAAATTATGTCGAAAGATGTTTCAAAGCGGGCGCGATGGATTTTGATGATTTGTTATTAAAAACCAACGAATTACTGACTCGTTTTCCAGAAGTTTTGCTGAAATACCAAGACAGATTCAGATATATTCTCGTCGATGAGTACCAAGATACAAACCATTCGCAATATCTAATTGTTCGAGCGCTGTCTGATAGATTTCAAAATATTTGCGTTGTGGGCGACGATGCACAAAGTATTTACGGTTTCCGTGGTGCCAACATTAATAATATTTTAAATTTTCAGAAAGATTACGAAAATGTAAAAATGTTTCGACT
>JBDKHK010000147.1:0-14078 GCA_039797705.1 Bacteroidota bacterium | reverse complement strand
TATTATACAAACCAATTGCCGAAAAAGGTAATATAAAAGCTATTAATAAAATTGCCGAATGTTATAGAGTATTAAATGATTATGACAATGCTGAAAAATATTACGCCATTGCGGTGAAAGATAAAAATGCAACTTCATCGTCTTATTTTCATTATGCACAATTATTAATCAATAATGAAAAATGCGATATGGCAAAAATATGGTTAGAAAAATTTTTATCCTCCAAACCCGATAAAGATTCTACTTTAGCACGTACATTATTGAAATCTTGTATAAATCCAACTATTGCAGATTCCATAGGAAGAAAATTAACTGTTCAAAATATGAAAGCACTTAATTCCCCATTTGCAGATTTTTGTGCTTTTTATTATGACGGTGGAATTGCATTTACTTCTGCCAGACAAGGCGTTATAAATGGTGCTTCGGGCAGTGGATATCAAGAAGTTTTATTGGCTACTTACGAAAGTGATACTTCTTTTAACATCGCTCCATTAAAAGGTGTAGTTAATACGAAAGGCTACAATAGCGGGCCTGCCTGCATTGACTCTTTGCGTGATATTATTTATTTTACTAAAAATAATTTCCAGTTTGGCGATGCCGTTAGCAATCAAAAAGGAGAAGTCACTTTAAAAATATTTTCTGCAAAAAAAGCAAAAGATGGCTGGCGTGATGTGAAAGAAATAAACCTAAACGACAAAGAATATTCTTCTGCATTTCCAAGTATCAACAACGACGGAAATATTTTATATTTCACCTCTGATAGAACTGGTGGGTATGGCGGTAAAGATATTTATTTTTCTACTTTATCAAATGGTGTGTGGAGCAAACCTAAAAATGCCGGACCAAATATTAATACTGCAGGCGACGAACGTTATCCATTTATACATATTGATGGCACTTTGTATTTTTCATCAACAGGCTGGCCGGGATATGGTGGAATGGATATTTTTAAAGCAACACCCAGTAAGGCAGGAGAATTTGGAAAACCTGAAAATTTAGGAAAACCCTTTAACAGCACTACGGATGATTTTGGTTTTTTTATAGATAATCTATATGGAAAAGGATTTTTCTCTTCTGATCGTAGTGGCGGTGTAGGCGGCGATGATATTTATAGTTTTACCTACTCAGATATTCCTTTAGATTTAAATTTATACAACAATGGGAAACCTGCTGATAGTATTCTTATTAGTATTAAAAAAGGAAATGAAGTCATTCAAACAAATACTTTCAATAAAAAAACTATTTTGTATTTAGAGCCAAATACTCATTATACTTTTGATTGTACTAAAGAAGGTTTTAATCCCGAACAATTTAATATTAGAACTACTAACAATAAGAAGCCGCTTCGAAAATCTGTGAATTTGACAAATTACTAAGAAGACAATTTACTAATTTAAAAAGGTAAATAAATAATTTAAATTAAACACCAACTTTTTCAATAAACCTTCTATCAATTTTTACGGTTGCATTCAATTTAAATAAAATGGAATACAATCCATAAAAGGCTCTATGTAAATATATAGCATGACGAGAACCTCTCATTGCATCGGCATTTCTGAATTTTTTATTAGAAAATAACTCTTCGCCATGTGCTTGTAATTCTTCAAAATATTGCTGGTCTTTAAAATAAAAAATATCCGACTTCATCGGTCTCGAAATATTATAAATAGCCCGCAAAGATTCATCATAAAACAAATCGGATGTTTCCTTGTCATCCGTATCACGCAGCATATCCAACCCTTTTAAGCAAATGCGTAGTTTATGTTCATCATTCACTACATCATCTCTCACTAATGAAAAATAGAAATTATAAAAATCATCAGGAATACATTTCACACAACCAAAATCCAACACCACTAATTTACAATCATCTGTTACTAAAAAATTTCCTGGATGTAAATCTGCATGAAAATGCTTGTGTTCATGTATGGATGTATGTAAAAAATCCAATAAAGCCTGCCCTATCTGGTTTTTCTTATCTTGATTGGTTTCGTTATCAATAAAATATTGCAACGGTATTCCATCTATCCAATCCATCGTAAGTATTTTTGATGCAGACCATTCAGGATAATATTTGGGAATAATTAGATTAGGAATATCCTTAGTTTCTAAAGCAATTTGTGTTCCATTTTTCAACTCCAATTCATAATCACATTCATCTTGCAAGCGTTCTTCAAATTCTTCCAAATAAGGTTGAATATCTTTTTCTTTTACTTTCAAAATACGTAAAATCAAAGGTTTTATCAATCCAATATCGGAATGAATACTATCAGAAACGCCCGGATATTGTAGCTTTACAGCTAATTTCAAATCGTTTTCCCAAGCTTCATGCACCTGACCGATACTTGCTGCATGCGCCGCTTTTCTATTAAATTTCCCAAACACTTCCTCTGGTGCTTTTCCAATATATTTTCTAAATGTATTTACTACCAACGGTTCACTTAAAGCCATGGCACTATTTTGTGCTAGTGCAAATTTTTCCGAATAGGCTTTTGGTAAAAATCCATTATCTAAACTCATCATTTGTGCAATTTTCAAAGCACTTCCTTTAAGTTGACTCATTAACTTAAATAATTCCTCTGCATTCTTTTCATCCAATTCATTTTCATCTATATTTTTGTGTATTATTTTTTGAGCATTATGTTTGATATAATTAGCTCCCACTCGCATGCTGGTGCGAAATACGCTGGATGCTCGTGCAACCTTGGATGTCGGTATTTTATTTTGTTCTTCCATAAATTATTTTCTAAGTTTAAATAGGTTTTGTAATAAATCAATTCCGGAGTCTATCGCGCTGGGTGCTAATAAATCGAATGTAAAATGAATCGTTTTTTCCACCATAACATCTGTATTTTCTTTATGTTCACTTTTATCGTTCGACCAAAAATAGAGTATAGAAACTACTGCATTCCATAAGGTTTGTTTGTAATAATTAGCAATAAATGGTCGTGCCTGAATCTCTCCGGAGTTAGTTCCTTCAAAAATTAATTCATCAGCATATTGATAAAAATTATTTTTTAAAATTAGTAACGAAGAACTCCGAAGCCATTGGATATTGCTTTGATTGGTGATAACTAAACAAGTGGCTTCATCTTCTTGTAAATTTTGTAAAAAAGTAAATACCCATGCCAGCATTTTTTCCCGAACAGAATATTGAAGGTAACTTTCATCTGATTGACAAGTAGAAATAGTTTTATTAAAAATGGTTGAAAAATCGGGTCGCATAAATAAATTTTTAAAGAGATGAATTGGTTTTAATTAAACATTGTTTTAGGTAATTCGTTTAAATGAATTTATTAATATACAAAAATACTTCCAATTAAACATTACTTTTGTTAGAAATTGTTAACCATGTATTCTATCGAGGAATTGCGCACTATTTTCACAACGTATCTGAATAGTAAATCTTTTCAAGAAGTGCCAAAAAAATTATATGAACCGAATAATTATTTTTTACAAATTGGAGGCAAAAGACTTCGTCCTGTCTTGCTACTATTGGCCACCGATTTATTTGGTGGAGATATAAAAAAATCGTTTCCGGCAGCTTTGTCTATCGAATATTTTCACAATTTTACTTTAATACATGATGATGTAATGGACGATGCTCCACTTCGTCGAGGTTTCCAAACTATACATACTAAATACAGCCTTAATACGGCAATTTTGAGTGGCGATGTATTATTGGTAAAAGCATATCAATGTCTAAGTGAAATAGAGGAGGTTTATTTCAAAAAAATATTTGATATTTATACAAAAACAGCCATTGAGGTTTGCGAAGGACAACAATTGGATATTGACTTTGAAACAGATGAGAATGTAACACAAGAAGATTACATTTCAATGATTCGATTAAAAACTTCTGTGTTAGTTGCTGCAAGCATGAAAATTGGTGCAATAATTGGTGGAGCTTCTGATGAAGATGCTGATTTCATCTATCAATATGCTGAAAATTTAGGCATTGCTTTTCAAATTCAAGATGATATTTTAGATTGTTTTGGAAACCATCAACTTGTCGGGAAACAAATCGGTGGAGATATCATCCAAAATAAAAAAACACTTTTATTAATAGAAGCTTTAAAAAGAAGCAAGCAAGCCAATGATTTACAATTAGCAAATTGGTTAGATTTACAAAAATTCGATGCTGTAGAAAAAGTAGATGCTGTTACTGCCATTTTTAAAAAATACAATATGGAAGAATTTGGCAGGGAGCAACGCAATATTTATGTTCAAAAGGCAATGAATGCATTGTCTCTTTTAAATTTGAAAGAAGATAAAAAGAAAATTCTTCGAGAATTAGTGGATTATTTAGTGGTCAGAAATGCTTAGTTATTTTTTTGTTCAAACGTTGCACTTTTAGTCCAATTTATAACCAATGTTTTTTGTGCTTCTGTTAAAACTGCCTCTTTATGAATCAATGTATAACTGCTTAGTGGCATATCTCCTTTCTCTATTTCTTCAGCTATTTCCCGCATTTTTTTAGATTTTCTAGCAGCATCATAACTCCCAAAATCAGAAAAATTCAAATGTTTTTTTCCATTATCAACATGACGTTTTAACCAAAAACTAATCGGCTGTATTTTATCATACCAAGGATATACCGTATTATTGCTATGGCAATCATAACAGGAAGTTTTTAAAATAGTTAAAACATCTTCGGGAATTGTGGTTACTTGCGTAATATCTGTTGGTAAAATTTCTGTACTTTGATTTTTTTCAAAATGAACAAATTGAATGGCAATTAGAAAAACAACCACCAATAATAAAATATTACGTTTCATATTTAACTGTTTTTTTTTCAAATTTAAGTAACTTTATTCAAATGAAAGCAAAAATTATATTGGTTTATTTATTATTAACAAATGTATTTTCATACAGCACAGAGTATTTAAAAATAATTTATATTGCAAATTATACGGCAACTTGTGGAGAACAAAAATGCTTACTGGCACGAGATGCTCCAGAACAATCTTATAAAATATTAGAACATAACATTGAAGGATTTCATTACAAAGAAGGATTTGAATATTGTTTATTAGTAACATTAAAACAAACGGATAGTTTAAATTTCTCTTATACATTAAACGAAATAAAATCAAAAATAAAAACGAATGTAATTGTTGAAAGAAAATCAAATCTATTAGATAGTAGTATTTGGTTGCTTTATAAACTTCGCATGAAAGATGGAAGCAACCGCACTTTTTCTATACAAAAATCTTATTTACAATTTGACGTAAACAACAATACATTTAATGGAAATACAGGTTGTAATACCATCTCGGGAGATTTTACTCTTGAAAATAATATCATTCATTTTGACAATATCATCAGCACACAAATGGCATGCGGAAAACACTCTATAGAACCAGAATTTTTGAAATTATTGGCAAACCCTGTTGAAATAAAAGTAAATTCAAAAATGTTGTACTTGCAAAAAGGGAAAACACTTTTGGGATTATTTACCAAAAAGAAATGAAACACTGCCATTGAAATATTTATTACTTTTGAAAAAAAATTATGTCAGACAGCAATTTTCAACCTAATGACCATGAAATAGAAATAAAAGAAACTGCTATAAAATTCGGAGTCATCGGCGGACTTATCGGAATATTAGTGTCCTTAATTTTATTTTACACCAACCTGCAATTTGAAAGTTGGTCCAAATGGATTCAATCCGTTGTAATGGTGGCATCTATTGTTTTAGGAGTAAAATTAATAGCCGATGCCAATAAAGGCAAGCTCATTCCATTTGGTATTTTATTTAAAGGTGGTATGTTGGTTACCCTTGTACTTACTTTTATTAGTATTACATTCTTTTTTATATATGTCCATTTTATTGACACTGACTTTATAAATGGAATTTTAGATGTTTCCAGACAAAAAATGACACAAAATGGCTTGGGAGATGATCAGATAGACAAAGCAATTGAAATCAGCAAAAAATTCTTAAGTCCAGGAATAATGGCAATAATTTCTACGATTAGTTCACTTATAATCGGTGCTATCGTATCCAGTATTAGTGCGGCAGTTTTTAAAAAAGAGAAATAATATACGCTGGTGCTTAATTTCAAAAAACAAACAAAAAATATTAAAATTCTCTATGCATTCTATTCAAACAATATCTCCGAAAGGCTGGAAAGATTATGAATTATTAGATTCGGGAAATTATGAAAAACTTGAACGATTTGGTACCTACATCACCATCCGCCCGGAGCCGCAAGCCGTATGGAGCAAGCAACTAAGCGAAGATGAATGGAAGAAAAAAGCAACCGTAAAATTTGTCAGCACCTCCTCTTCGTCTGGAAATTGGGAGTTTTATAAAAAAATGCCAGAGAATTGGAATATTGAATACCATCATCAAGCACTAAAATTAAACTTCAATTTAGCACTTACTAAATTTAAACACGTTGGAGTTTTTCCCGAACAAAGCGTAAATTGGGATTTTATTTTTTCTAAAACACAAGAAATAAAAAAACATATTGAACAGCCAAAAGTATTGAATTTATTTGCTTACACGGGCGGTGCAAGCTTAGCGGCAGCTGCTGCCGGTGCCGAAACCTATCATGTGGATTCTATCAAGCAAGTAGTGAGCTGGGCCAATAGAAACATGGAATCCTCTCAATTAAAAGATATACGATGGGTAGTGGAAGATGCCGTAAAATTTGTAAAACGTGAAGTAAAACGAGGCAAAATTTATCAAGGAATTATACTCGACCCTCCGGCTTACGGACATGGAACAGACGGTGAAAAATGGAAACTGGAAGAGCAAATCAATGAAATGATTTTTGATGTATTGAGTTTATTGGACAAGCAACATCATTTCTTTATTTTAAATACCTATTCGCTTGGTTTTTCGTCTTTAATCATCGAAAATTTAATGCAAGATAATTTAAAGAAAGCGAAGTTAGAAAACATAAAACCAGAATATGGTGAATTATATATTCCATCATCTACCCAACAAAAATTACCATTGGGTGTATATTGCCGTTTTTAATTAAACTATTTTTTTGTGAAAAGATTTTACAGCACCAATATTCAAAACAATTTTATCCTCTTAGAAGAGGAAGAAGCACAGCATTGCACCAAAGTATTGCGTTGTAAAATAGGCGACACCGTTGAAGTTTTAAATGGAAGTGGAAGTTTATTGGAAGGGAAAATTTCAATAATACAAAAACATGAAGTGCAAATTGAAATCAGTAAAATTTTAAAAGAAGAAAAAGAAAATACGAATCAACTTTCTATAGCGATTTGCCTCACCAAAAATCCTGCACGTTTAGAATGGTTTATTGAAAAAGCAACCGAAATCGGAATATCCAACATCTATCCAATGGTGAGCGAGCGAACTGAAAAAGAAAAAATAAAACAAGAACGGTTGCAACAAATTGTTATCTCTGCGGCAAAGCAAAGTGGGCAATTATTTTTTCCGATATTACATTCTATTCAAAAATTTTCTGAATTAATAAATTCTACCAATAACCAATATAATCAATATTTTATTGCGCATTGTGAAAATCAAAAACAACATCTAAAAAATCTATATCAAAAAAAAGAAAGTGCATTATTATTAATTGGGCCCGAAGGAGATTTTACTCCAACAGAAATCCAACAGGCTATTAACAAAAATTATACTCCAATATCGTTGGGAAATTCTATTTTGCGAGTGGAAACTGCGGGCGTAGTTGCTTGTTCAATAGTAAGTATAATAAACGCTGAATAATTTTATAAATGTCAAATTCTATAAAAAATATTTACCTATTCTCTTTACTGTTTTTATTTTCAGTAACCATTCAAGCACAAGTGAAAACAACGGCAAAAATTGGTTTATTAAAATACAAAGGCGGAGGAGATTGGTATGCAAATCCTACTTCTTTGCCCAATTTAGCAAAGTTTTGCAATCAAAATTTGAATGTAAATTTGAATACAGAAATTTCGGAAGTAGAACCGGGAAGTGCAGAATTATTCAATTACTCTTTGGTGCATATTACCGGACATGGAAACATAATTTTTACGGATCAAGAAGCAGATAATTTGCGTACTTATTTAATGGGTGGTGGTTTTTTGCATATATCTGACAATTACGGAATTGACCCATACATTCGCAAAGCAATGAAAAAGGTTTTTCCCGAAACAGATTTTGTAGAATTGCCTTTTTCTCATCCTATCTATCATCAAAAATTTGACTTTCCAAATGGCTTACCAAAAATTCATGAGCACAACAAAAAGCCCGCACAAGGTTTTGGCATTCTTTATCAAGGACGCTTAGTTTGTTTTTATGATTATGAATGTGATTTAGGTGATGGCTGGGAAGATGCTTCCGTTCATAAAGACGCTGAAGAGATGCGTTTAAAAGCTTTAAAAATGGGAGCGAATATTGTTCAATTTGCTTTTACTAAATAGCTCTAAATATTAAATACAAAACTATTTTCATCCATTTGAGTAGATGAAAAAAGATTTTGTATTTATTTAAATGCACCTAAAAAAATTATTGCATTAATTGCAACGTTTCATCAGCCATCTTGGCATTGTATTCATCTGCTAATTTTTTATGATTTATTATATCCAATATCGTACCGACAACACAAAGTCCGCCAGTAAAAAAATACAATAAACCCATGCCAATTTGCCCAACAACAAACCGTTGAATACCAGCAAATCCTAACAGACCCACGCAAGTAATTAATAAAAGCGTGTCTGATTCTCTGCGCTTGCTGGAATATACCGTTACAAATGTATTGAGTTTATCCTGAGGAATATTTGCTGTAATATTTTTCAAATAAAGCATCTCCGTTGGAGTAATAGATTTGATATTAATAAATTGATTCTCCATAATAATTTGTTGTATTGATTTTAAATTGAAAAAATAGTAATTGTATTATTCTATAAACGATTATCGCTAAGGCAAAAATTCCTAATATGTGTGAATGTATAGATTGAAATAATTCTCCGTGTAATAAATAAGATATTGAATGTCCGATTCCACATCCTAAGCACCAATTTATTCCTAAATATTTAAAAACACAAAAGGAAAAATGCGATTCTGATGGATTTATACAACCTAAATAAATTAATGAAATTATCCAAAAGAATAATTCAATAGAAAAATAAGAGTTGATTTTTTTCATTTATGTATTTTAAAATTACACAAAAAAATCAGGCGTTAGCTGAGTTCCTGGTTTTACAGCATATTGCTCTAAATCGGCAATGCCTTCACTCTGTAAAAGTTCATCATCCATAAAGAAATTCCCTGTTGTCGTTTTAGCATCTCGTTTTAAAATATAATAAGCGGCATCTGCTAAAATATCTGGTTTTCTCGAAGTATTCGCCACAGACTCTCCTCCCAATAAATTCAATACGGCAGCAGTAGCAATTGTTGTTCTTGGCCACAAAGCATTTACTCCAATTTTTCCTTTGTATTCTCCGCCCAAACCCAATACAACCAAACTCATTCCAAATTTGGCGATAGAATATCCCGTGTGTCCGGCAAACCATCTTTCTGTAATGGAAGTTAGAGGTGGCGACAACATTAAAATATGAGGATTTTCCGCTTTTAATAAATGCGGAATACACATTTTAGAACACACAAAAGTACCACGAGTATTTACATCTTGCATCAAATCATAACGCTTCATTTCCAACTGTTCAATGGGAGATAAATTGATTGCAGAAGCATTATTAATCAAAATATCAATTCCTCCAAAAGTATCTACCGCTTGCTTTACGGCAGCGGCTACTTCCTCTTCATTGCGGATGTCACATTTTACCGCCAAACCTTTTCCTCCCGCCCGAGTCATGTCTTCTGCGGCAGTATAAATAGTACCTCCAAGTTTTGGGTTTTCTTCGGTACTTTTTGCAGCAATAACAATGTTTGCTCCTTCTGATGCTAATTTCATACCAATAGCATGTCCAATTCCTCTTGTCCCACCTGAAATAAATACGGTTTTGTTTTTAAATGACATCTTGTAAGTTTTTTAAAATTTAAGATAAATCAAGTCTGTTCACAAATGTATATATTAAAATGGTTTTAAATTACCATTTAATAACAAAAAATATACAATTTCCCAAAAACTACTTTCTCTATTCTTATGTTAATTTCACAGACATTACCAATAACTTAACCTTGCATTTACAATGCATGCATTGTAAATTCTTAACTTTATACAATAAATTAAATAACAATGAGAAAAGTAGTTTTTATCGATGGTGTTCGCACCCCTTTTTTAAAATCTGGTACAGATTATATGGACTTGATGTCCTATCAATTAGGTCAATTTGCAATAAAAGGTCTATTAGACAAAACAGGAATTGACCCAAATGAAATTGACAGAGTTATTTTAGGAAATGTAATTTCAAACGTACGTACAGAAAACGTTGCTCGTGAAGCAGCCATTACCGCAGGCATTCCTGTTAAAGCTCCAGCTAATACAGTAAAACAAGCTTGTATTTCTGCAAATCAAGCAATCTGTAATGCAGTAGATTCTATACAATTAGGAAGAGCAGATGTAATTGTTTCGGGTGGTACTGAAAACACCTCTGATACTCCAATTGGATACACAAAAGAAATGCGTAAAAAATTATTTGCCGCTCAAAAAATTAGCAAACCAATGGATTATGCAAAATTTGCTATGACTTTACGTCCTGCAGATTTTTTACCCGATCGTCCATCTGTTACCGAATTTATTACAGGCAGAACCATGGGGCAAGATTGTGAAATTCTTGCACAAAAATTTGGTGTTACCAGAGAAGAACAAGATGAATTAGCGGCAGCTTCTCATCAAAATGCAGGAAAAGCACAAGAAGCTGGTTTATTATCTGATATTATTTCAGTACAATTACCACCTAACTTTAATCCAATTATAAAAGACAACGGTGTTCGTGGAGATACTACCGTTGATAAAATTTCAAAATTGAAACCAGCATTTGATAAATATGTTGGTACTATCACAGCGGCCAATGCCTCTTTCTTAACAGATGGTGCAAGTGCGGTATTATTAACATCAGAAGATAAAGCCAAAGAATTAGGTTTAACACCAAAAGCAGAAATCATTGATTATGCTTTTACTGGTGGGGATTTATATGAAGAATTATTATTAGGTCCAGCTTATTCCATTGCTGAAGTTCTAATAAAAAACAATATGACATTGGATGATATAGATGTATTTGAAATTCACGAAGCATTTGCAGGTCAAGTGTTATCTGTAATCAAAGCATTGAAATCTGCTGAATGGTGTAAAAAACAATTAGGTATAGATCAACCAATTGGGCAAATCCCTATGGACAAAGTAAATCAATGGGGTGGCTCTTTAGCAATTGGTCATCCATTTGGTGCAACAGGTGGTCGTTTAGTTACGATGGCTGCTAACCGCTTACAACATGGTGGTGGTAAATATGCAATTTTAGCAGCTTGTGCTGCAGGTGCTCACGGTCATGCTATGCTTATAAAACGTTACGAGACAACAGAACAAAAAGTAAAAACTGTTGCTAAAAACGTAATTGAAAAAGCAGAAGAAAAATTGGAAGATTTAAAACAAAAAATTAAATAATCATATAAATAAGATTATATGGCAACGCTAAAACGCGAAGAATACATAACCATCGAAAATAGTGCAAACGGCGTTTGCACTATTTGGATGGATCAAAAAAATGAAAAAATCAATAAAATAGGTCCTGATTTAATTGATTTATTTGAAGATATTTTTTCAGAATTGAATAAAGACAATTCTATCAAGGCAATTATATTAACAAGTAAGAAAAAAGATTTCATAGCAGGTGCCGATATTGATGCTTTTTCAAAAGTACAAAAACCCGGCGATTGGAAACCAATTTCTCGTAAGGGACATGCTATTCTAAAGCAGATTGAGGAGTCTAAAAAACCTATAGTTGCAGCCATTCATGGCAATGCTTTAGGTGCAGGCTTGGAAATTGCTTTGGCTTGCCATGCACGTATTTGCAGTAATGATAAATCGACAAAAGTAGCATTACCGGAAGTAAAATTAGGCTTATTACCCGGCGGTGGTGGAACTCAACGTTTACCTCGTTTGATTGGTCTGCAAGCTGCCTTAGATATGATGCTTACCGGAAAAAATGTATTTGCTTATCCTGCATTAAAATTAGGTTTAGTGGACAAAGTGGTGCACGTTTCGGCGTTACAAAAAGCAGCACAAAAATTGGCTTTGGAATTAGTTGAAAAACCCATCCAACGCGAGCGCAACCACTTAGGTATGGATACGGTAAAATCTGGATTCCCTGCATTGCAAAAAACATTAACCAATATTATTTTAGAAGCACCATTGGTAAATAAAATTGTTTTTGACCAGGCTAAAAAAATGGTGGACAAACAAGCACATGGAAACTATCCTGCTCCTTACAAAATTATGGAGTGTGTGGAAATAGGCTGGAATCAAGGATTGGAAAAAGGTTACGAAGCAGAAGTAGAAAAATTTGAAGAATTAATTCTTTCTCCTGTTTCTCGTCAGCTTATTAATATCTTCTTTGCCATGACAGACAAGAAGAAAAATCCTTATGGAGAAGATAAAGTAAAACACGTTCACCGTTTAGGAATGATTGGCGCTGGTTTTATGGGTGCTGGTATTGCAGAAGTATCCATGAATGATGGCATCCATGTATTATTAAAGGATATCAATCAGGATATGATTAACTCTGCTTTTAAAACAATTTATAATGATAATGCGAAGCGAGTTTCTAAAAAATCTATGACAAAAATAGAGTTGGAAGAAAAAATGGCTCTATTGTCTGGCAGTTTGAATTATGAAGATCTTGATAATCAAGAAATCATTATTGAAGCAGTATTTGAAGATTTGAAATTAAAGCAAAACATCCTTGCTGATGTAGAAGCCAATGCAAAACCCAATACTATTTTTGCTACGAATACCTCTGCATTACCCATCAAACACATTGCGGCAAAAGCAAAAAATCCTGAATTGGTGATTGGAATGCATTACTTCTCTCCTGTTCCCAAAATGCCTTTATTGGAAATTATTAAAACCGATAAAACAGCAGATTGGGTAACGGCAACTTGCTATGATGTAGGGGTGCGTCAAGGGAAAACGGTAATCGTAGTAAACGATGGTCCCGGTTTTTATACCACACGTATTTTAGCTCCATTAATGAATGAAGCACAATTATTGTTAGATGAAGGTGGCGACATTTTACAAATAGACAAAGAAATGAATCTATTTGGTTTCCCTGTTGGCCCAATTACTTTAGCAGATGAAGTGGGTATTGATGTTGGTGCACATATTATGAGTGGCGAATTAATGCAAGAAATGTTGGCTGCACGCCCGAAATTCAAAGTAAGTAAAACCTTATTGGAAATTTCTAAAGCTGGATATAAAGGCAGAAAAAACAACAAAGGATTTTACAAATACGATGAAAAGGGTAAAAAAGTTTCTGGACAAATAGATGCTGATATTTACTCATTCTACGGTGGTAATACTCGCACGAAATTTGATGCCAATGAAATTCACATGCGTTGTGCCATGGCAATGGTAAATGAAGCTGCATTGTGTTTGCAAGAAAACGTTATTACCCATCCTTTGGATGGTGACATCGGCGCAGTATTTGGCTTGGGCTTTCCTCCTTTCCGTGGTGGTCCATTCCGATATATTGACACCGTTGGCGCACAACAAGTAGTAGATATTTTAAACGATTTAACTGCTAAACACGGTGAGCGATTTGAACCTGCACAAATTCTTATTGATTATGCTAAAAGCAACAAAAAGTTTTACGATAAATAATTCAACTTTTTGTAAATAATAAAATCCGGATGTGAAAGCATCCGGATTTTTTATTTCGTATCAATATTATAGATGCCTATTCATCTTTTTGTATCATTGTTTAGCAGATTTTGCAAATTGATGTGTAATGGAATTTTCATTCACTCTATTATAAATATAGGTTGGAATATCCGTTTTCATTATATTTAATCCAAGCATAGTAGCTCTTTCAAATAAATCTGCATCACTTCCAAGAGCCATTGGTTTAAAACCAGTTACCAACGAAATTATATCTCTTCTAATAAAAAAAGTTGCACCAATAACACAATCCGATAAATGGATTTGTTG
>JBDKHK010000146.1:0-2987 GCA_039797705.1 Bacteroidota bacterium | reverse complement strand
TTTTGAACTTAGTTTTCTATTTCTTATGTTTGCTATTATGAAATTTTTCAATTTTAAAAAAGAAAAAATGTGTTGCTGTTGTAAGGCAGTATAGGGAAGCTTTATCTATAATAGAATATTTTTTTATAAATTTTATACTTAAGCTTTCCGATAAGGAAAGCTTTTTTTTATCATTCACTATTAATAAAATAAATAAACATGAGTACACAAAAATTTGAAACCTTACAGGTACATGCAGGGCAAGAACCCGATCCAAATACAGGCTCTTTAGCCGTTCCCATTCATCAAACTACTTCTTTTCAATTTAAAAACACCACACATGCCGCCAATTTATTTGGGCTAAGAGAGTTTGGAAATATCTACACCAGATTGATGAATCCGACCACCGATGTTTTTGAAAAAAGAGTAGCTGCCTTAGAAGGCGGTGTCGCTGCTTTGGCAACTTCGTCTGGTATGTCTGCGCAGTTTACTGCTTTAACTAATATATTGCAATCTGGAGAAAATTTTGTTTCTACTTCCTATTTATACGGCGGAACCTACAATCAATTTAAAGTATCGTTTAAAAGATTAGGAATTGAAGCACGTTTTGCAAATGGAGACGATCCAGAAAGTTTTGAAAAATTGATTGACGATAAAACCAAAGCATTGTATTTAGAATCATTAGGAAATCCGAGAGGAAACGTTCCTGATTGGGAGAAATTTAAAGCACTTTCCGAAAAATATGATTTACCACTTATCGTTGATAATACTTTCTGCGCTGCAGGTTATATGTTTCAACCTTTAAAACATGGAGCGCATATCGTGGTAGCTGCTGCTACTAAATGGATTGGCGGACATGGAACCAGCATCGGTGGCGTGATTGTAGATGGTGGAAATTATAATTGGGGAAATGGTAAATATCCTCAGTTTACAGAACCAAGCGAAGGGTATCACGGATTGAATTTTTGGAATGTTTTTGGAACGCCAGGCCCTTTCGGAAATATCGCTTTCATTATCAGAGCAAGAGTAGAAGGATTGAGAGATTGGGGCGCAGCACCTTCGCCTTTTAATTCCTTCATGTTTTTACAAGGATTAGAAACTTTATCGCTAAGAGTAGAAAGACAAAATCAAAACGCATTAGCTTTAGCAAAATGGTTAAAAAATAATCCTAAAATTGAAAAGGTAACTTACACTGGGTTAGAAGATTCTATGTATCACGAAAGAGCTAAGCAATATTTGAAAAATGGATTTGGTTCTGTATTTATGTTTGATGTAAAAGGCGGATATGATGCAGCTGTGAAATTTATTAATTCATTAAAATTGGTTCGTCACGTAGCAAACGTAGGAGATGTAAAAACATTAGCTATACATCCTGCTTCTACTACACACGAACAGTTAACAGATGATGCGCAATTAGCCGCCGGCGTAACTAAAGGCGGTGTGAGAGTTGCAGTGGGCATCGAACATATTGATGATATTATTGCAGATTTTGAACAAGCATTAAATGCATAAAATAATATGAGTAAACCTCTAACACTCCTTCTTTTTTAAAAGAAGGAGTGTATTAGAAGTTATTTTAAATAATAAATAGGTTTATCGAAAGAATATTTACTTTTAAAACAATTCTGTATTTTCAACAAAAATTTATAAAAACAATCAATAGTAATTTTAGTTTTTATAATAACATCGCATAATATGCCTACACAAATACTAACATATAACCAACCCATTACTTTAGAGAGTGGTGTCACTTTACCTAAAGTGGACATTGCTTATACCACACTTGGAGAGTTGAATGTAGATAAATCCAATGTAATATGGATTTGCCATGCTTTTTCTGCCAACTCAGATCCCTCTGAGTGGTGGCCAGGTATGGTAGGAGAGGGTTTATTTCTCGATCCTAAAAAATATTTTATTGTTTGTGCCAATATGTTGGGTTCATGCTATGGAACTACGGGACCTTTGTCTGTTAATCCTGCAAACGAACAAAAATATTATAAAGATTTTCCGACAGTTACCGTGCGTGATATGGTGCAAACATTGACTATTTTACGCAAACATTTAGGTATCGAAAAAATATTTTTTGCATGTGGTTTTTCTATGGGCGGACAGCAGTTATTGGAGTTTGTCATTCAAGAGCCGAATGTATTTGAAAACATTTTATTAGGTGCCACCAATATCCAACATTCACCTTGGGGAATTGCGTTTAATGAATCACAGCGAATGGCGATAGAAGCAGACACTACATTTGGACAAAATAACGATGCTGCCGGTGCCAATGGCATGAAGGCTGCACGTAGTATCGGTTTGATTTCTTACAGAAATTATAAAGCATACAATAAAACACAAACAGACCCCGATAATAATAAATTGGAAAATTATAAAGCAGGTTCTTATCAACGTTATCAAGGAGAAAAATTAGTAAAGCGCTTTAACGCCTATTCTTATTATATCTTATCCAAAGCGATGGATAATCACAACATTACCCGCAATAGAGAAGATGCAAAAAAAGTTTTATCTTCTGTAAAATGCAATGTATTAGTATTGGGAATTACGTCCGATTATTTATACCCATTAGAAGAACAGCAATTACTGGCTAAGCTGATACCACACAGTATGTTTGTAGAAATTAATTCCGATTATGGACACGATGGTTTTCTGATTGAAAACGAACAAATGTCCAAAATTTTGAGTGCCTTTTTGAAAGTATAAGTATTCTCTCTTAAAGGTGAATTTCGTATAAATTATCAATTTCCATTCAAAATCATATCGGCGCCTTTCTCTGCAATCATTACCGTTGGAGCATGAATATTACTGCCCGTAATAGTTGGCATAATAGAGGCATCAATTACGCGCAAATGATTTAATCCATATACTTTTAATTGTGGATCTACTACCGCCATATCATCAATACCCATTTTGCAAGAACCTGCCGTGTGATATACAGATTCCGCTTTATCCAAAATGAATTGACGTATTTCTGCATCCGTTTGAACTGCTGCACCTGG
>JBDKHK010000145.1:0-4307 GCA_039797705.1 Bacteroidota bacterium | reverse complement strand
GTGACGGAAGTCAATTAGGACTACAATTAAGTTATGTAGAACAACCTTCTCCAGACGGATTAGCACAAGCCTTTATTCTAGGAGAAGATTTCATTGGTAACGATGATGTTTGTTTGGTGCTTGGGGATAATATTTTTTATGGAGCAGGATTGCAAACATTGCTAAACAATGCTGTAAGTATTGTAACAGAGAAGAAAGAAGCTACTGTTTTCGGATACTATGTAGATGATCCAGAACGTTATGGAGTAGCAGAATTTGACGAAAACGGAAAAGTATTATCAATAGAAGAAAAGCCTGCTGAACCAAAATCAAATTTTGCTGTAATAGGCTTGTATTATTACCCAAATTCAGTAGTACAAATAGCTAAAAATGTAAAGCCTTCACATCGTGGAGAATTGGAAATAACCACTGTAAACCAAGTGTATTTAGAAGACAAAAAGTTAAATTTACAACTTATGGGTCGTGGATTTGCGTGGTTAGATACAGGAACACACGAATCACTTACCGAAGCCACCGAATTTGTAAAAGCAGTAGAAAAACGTACAGGACTAAAAATTGCCTGTATAGAAGAAGTGGCATACCGAAAAGGCTTTATCAACAAAGAACAATTTGCAGCAACCGCTACCAATTTAGGGAAGAGTAGTTATGCCGATTATTTGCGAAAAATAGCGAAATAGAGCAGAAATGTAATGAAATACGATGTAATAATTATAGGGGCGGGTTTAGTTGGACTTTCTACAGCATACCAATTAAAGAGCAAAAAGCCAAATTCAAAAATTTTAATTCTTGAAAAAGAAAGCGATGTTGCCAAGCACCAATCAGGAAATAATAGTGGCGTAATTCATAGCGGAATTTATTACAAACCCGGCAGTTTGAAAGCTAAAAACTGTATTGAAGGTTACAAATCGATTATTGATTTTGCCGAAAAACACAATATTAGTTACGATTTGTGTGGTAAAATTATTGTAGCAAAAAACGAAAAAGAGTTACCGCTTTTAGACACTATTTACACTCGTGGAATAGAAAATGGACTGCAAAATTTAAACTATCTATCAAGGGAAGAATTCAGAGAAATCGAGCCACACTGCGAAGGTGTTAAAGCTATAAAAGTGCCTCAAACAGGTATTATTGATTATCCTGCGGTAGCACAAACAATTAAAAAATTATACCAAGAACTTGGTGGTGATATTATTCATAAACAAGAAGTAAAAAGCATTAGTCAAACTAACAATGAAACTGTAGTCAAAACACAAGACAATGAATTTTATACAACGAAAGTCATTACATGTGCTGGTTTGTATTCGGATAAAGTATCTAGAATGACAAATCCAGAAAACGATTTGCAAATTATTCCATTTAGAGGAGAATACTACAAACTGAAAGACGATAAAAAACACTTAGTAAAACATTTAATATATCCAGTTCCCGATCCAAATTTCCCTTTTCTTGGCGTACATTTTACAAGAATGATTGATGGAAATATTGAAGCAGGACCAAATGCTGTTTTAGCATTTAAAAAAGAAGGCTACAAATTCTCGGATTTTAATTTTTCTGAAACAATGGAAACTTTTACTTGGCCTGGGTTTTGGAAAATTGTGGCAAAATATGGTGCAACAGGAATGGGCGAAATATACCGATCACTTTCTAAATCGGCATTTACAAAAGCCTTGCAGGAATTAATACCAGAAATTCAGGAACACGATTTAGTGCCTGGTGGAGCAGGAGTAAGAGCGCAAGCTTGCAATAGAAATGGAATTTTGTTAGACGATTTTGATATTGTAAAAAACGGAAACATCATTCACGTTCGTAACGCACCATCTCCAGCGGCAACTTCTTGTTTGTCTATTGGAAAACAAATAAGTGAATTAATAGATTAAAATGATTCAGATGAATATACAAATGGTTGACTTAAAAAGTCAATATCACAAAATAAAATCCGAAATAGATTTAGGAATATTAAATTGTATCGAAAACACCACTTTTATAAACGGTCCGGCAGTAAAAGAGTTTCAGCAAGATTTTGAAAAATATCTTAATGTAAAGCACGTGGTTCCGTGTGCTAACGGAACAGATGCATTGCAAATTGCGATGATGGCACTCGATTTGAAAGCTGGAGACGAAGTAATTTGTCCAGCATTTACCTATGTTGCCACAGGAGAAGTTATTGGATTACTCGGTTTAACTCCAGTAATGGTTGATGTCAATCCAACTACTTTTGATATCGAATTAGAGGGTTTAGAAAAGTACATTACACCCAATACAAAAGCCATTGTTCCTGTACATTTATACGGACAAAGTGCCGATATGGAGAAAATAATGCAGTTTGCACAAAAACACAATTTGTATGTCATAGAAGACAATGCACAAGCAATAGGTTCTAATTATACCTTTTCTAATGGTGAAGTTAAAAAAACAGGAACTATTGGGCATATAGGTTGCACTTCTTTTTTTCCATCTAAAAATTTAGGTTGCTATGGCGATGGTGGCGCTATTATGACAAACGATGATGATTTAGCATTAAAAATCCGAATGATTGCCAATCACGGACAGGAGAAAAAATATTATCATAAAGTATTGGGTTGCAATTCAAGATTAGATACCATTCAAGCAGAAGTGTTAAAAGTAAAACTCCGTTATTTAGACGATTATAGTGCGGCTAGAAATAAAATGGCACAATATTACGACGACCATTTAAATGGAATTCAAGGACTCGAAATTCCAAAAAGAGCCACAAATGCAACTCACGTATTTCATCAATACACACTAAAAGTAACAAACGGAAAACGAGAAGAGTTGCAAAAATATTTGGAATCTAAAAATATTCCAAGTATGATTTACTATCCATTGCCATTATACAAACAAGAAGCTTTTGAGCAATATGTTCCCAAAGGATTTAGTTTGCCAGTTACAGAGCAATTGTGTCAACAAGTTATATCTTTGCCCATTCATACAGAATTTAACGAAGAAATAAGTCAGTATATTGTTTCTGAAATTAAGCAATTTTTTAAAAAATAAAACTATGACTAACGACTATTTCGCACACGAAACAGCCATTGTCGATGAAGGCTGTAGCATTGGAAATGGGACTAAAATATGGCATTTTTCACACATAATGTCCAATTGCACTTTAGGAGAAAATTGCAATATAGGTCAAAATGTGGTGGTTTCTCCTAAAGTAATTTTAGGACGAAATGTAAAAGTGCAAAATAACGTTTCTATTTACGAAGGAGTAACTTGCGATGACGATGTTTTTTTAGGACCATCGATGGTTTTTACCAATGTTATCAATCCACGAAGTGCGGTTAATAGAAAAAATGAATACCTAAAAACACATGTAGGTAAAGGAGCTTCTATTGGAGCCAATGCAACCATAGTTTGCGGCCACGATATCGGTCAATTTGCTTTTATAGGTGCAGGAGCTGTAGTAACCAAAACAGTGCCAGCATACGCATTAGTAGTGGGAAATCCTGCTAGACAAATGGGTTGGATGAGCGAATTTGGACAAAAATTAGTGTTTGATGCAGATGGAATTGCGATTTGTTCTGAAAGCAATGAAAAATACAAATTAGAGAATAATCAAGTTACAAAAATAGTGTAAGTATGTCAGGAAAAATAAAGTTTGCAGTAATAGGTTGTGGTCATATAGGAAAACGCCATGCCGAAATGATAAGTCGTAACGAAGAATGTGAATTAGTAGCACTAGTTGATGTAAAAGACAAAATAAATTTGGGGATTGAAGCTTTTGATGTTCCTTTTTTCGAATCTTTAGACGAATTATTAGCATCGGATATACAAACGGACGTTATTAATATTGCAACACCAAATGGTTTTCATTTTGAGCAAGCCTACAAAATATTAGATGCTGGAAAACATGTAGTGGTAGAAAAACCAATGGCATTAAACAAACAAGATGCCGAAAAATTGATATATCAAGCCCTACACAAACACAAACATATTTTTGCTGTTATGCAAAATAGATACTCTCCACCATCAGTTTGGATTAAAGAAATGGTAGAGAGTGAAAAATTAGGCGAAATTTATATGGTTCAGCTTAATTGCTATTGGAATCGTGACGATAGGTACTACAAACCCGAATCGTGGCATGGCAAAAAAGAACTAGATGGCGGAACTTTGTTTACCCAATTTTCTCACTTTATCGATATATTATATTGGCTATTTGGAGATATTACCAATATTCAAGGAAAATTTGCCGATTTTAATCATAAAACGTTAACCGATTTTGAAGACAGTGGATTTGTTAATTTCGATTTTGTAAACGGAGGAATGGGCTCTTTAAATTATTCCAC
>JBDKHK010000144.1:0-6905 GCA_039797705.1 Bacteroidota bacterium | reverse complement strand
TTGTCAAATATTAGCCATCGTGCTTGGCGTAAACAGTGTGGTGTAGTAATGCAAGACAGCTTTATTTTTTCTGATAGTATTGCTAAAAATATAGCTGTTGGGGAAGATTATCCCGATAAGGCAAGGTTAAGATATGCTGCAAAAATTGCCAATATCACTTCGTTTATCGAAAGTTTGCCATTGGGCTATAATACTAAAATTGGTGCAGAAGGCACGGGGGTAAGTGCTGGGCAAAGACAAAGGATCTTAATTGCTAGAGCTGTTTACAAAAACCCGGATTTAATTTTATTAGATGAAGCTACCAACGCATTAGATTCTAATAATGAAAGTACTATTTTAAAAAACTTAAACCTGTTTTTCGAAGGTAAAACAGTTGTAGTGGTAGCACACCGCTTAAGCACTGTTCGTAATGCTGACCAAATAGTGGTATTACACAACGGGGTCATTACCGAACAAGGAACACATGCTGAATTAACAGCAATGAAGGGTGAATATTTTACTTTGGTTAAAAATCAATTAGAATTAGGTGATTAAAGACTAATTATGCCTCAACAAGAAGAATCATATAGTTTAGATGCAATGCTTGAAGCTGCAAATATTGAACGCTTAGATGAGGCAGATCGTATTTATAGCCATGAGGTTCGTGAAATCATTAGCAGTAAACCTGTCTGGATAGTAAGAAATGGTATTGCAATGTTTTTTATTATTATTGGTTTATTATTTACGTTAACTTTTTTTATTCAATACCCAGATATCGTTAAAGCACCCATAAAAATTGTTGGGGATAATTTGCCTAAACAAATTATTAGTAAATCTGAAGGACGAATTGTTTATTTAAATGCACTTGAAAATAAAAAAGTAATTGTTGGTGACGTTTTAGCCATTTTACAAAGTAATGCAGATTACAAACAAGTGCTGTTGTTTAAAAAATGGATTGATCAAACTGAACTTGATTTAAAAGGAAATAATTGGAATGCGATTAGCCAGTTAGAAACACTCAATCAATTGGGTGATTTACAAAAAAATTATCAAGATATTGCCCAACAAATCTATCAGCTCTCTTGGGCAAAGACTAAAGGGTACTTTAACCAAAAACGTGATGCCATTGCTCAAGATATTAGGCTGATTAATCTTTCTAAGGAGAATGCGAATAATCAAAAGCAATTGATTCTTCAAGATTTAACAATGCAACAAGGATTATTGGCCATTAATGAAAAACTGGCTAATGAAAAAGTGATTGCACCGCTTGATTTAATTAAGGATAAATCAACAATATTATCCACAAAACAACAATTGGTGCAAGTTGATGCTGCGGATATTAATCAGTCCGCTAATATTGTTGCCAAGCAAAAAGAATTATTCGAAATTGAAAAGCTAAATGCGGATATCCAACAAAATTTTATTGCAGCTCTCTTTAATGCCAAAAGTGCGTTGGCCGAATGGGCAAATCGATACATATTAGTTGCCAGTGAAACAGGTACTTTGCAGTTTGCCAGTTACTTTCAAGAGAATAGTTGGATCAAAACGGGTCAAGAACTCTTTTATATTATTCCAAAGCAACCCACCTATTTTGCAGAGCTGATTGCATCTCAACAAAATTTTGGAAAATTAAAGCAAGGTCAACAGGTGAATATTGCACTTAATAGTTATCAACGAAATGAATTTGGTGTGTTACAAGGAACTATCATTAATATACCACAAGTACCCTATAAAGACACTAGTTTTTTGATAAGGGTTAAACTCAATAACGGCTTGCAAACAAATTATCAAAAGACCATTCATTTTAGTAATAGTTTGATTGGAACTGCAGATGTCATTACGGCTGAAGCCAGTTTAGCTGATCGCTTATTATATCAATGGAGAGGCTTATTTACTCGTTAATCTCGGGGGGTAAAAATACCCCCCGGTGAAATTTCATATTTGTTTTAATCAGTTTTAATTTTAATTGGAAATAGTATTTCTTAGTTCTTATTGATTAGTACCCGATAAGAATAGCCAAATGGTACTTCACTTAATCGCGAATAATTGGTTTGGCGAGCCAATATTCTGCTGATGCTTAAAGCTGCAGAAAATTACTTAAAATTAAACTTTACAAAATGAAACAGAAATTCGAAAAACTAGGTTCAGTTTTATCAAGAAAAGAAGCCAAATTAGTTGTCGGTGGAGAAATAACAGATGGCTCCAATGTCGCCCCTTGTTTAACTGACTATACACTTGATTGTTCCGCAAATTCTGCATGTTGTTCTAATAAGTGTGAGAGAAACGGAACCAACACTGGTACATTGTGTATGCCTTAAACTATAATTTTTGAGCTGCACCATTTGTGCAGCTCTTTTTCTTTTTAGATTTTATATTATGAAAAAAAAATTTCTTTTTTGTTTTCTGTTAATATACTCAATAGCTTTTGGTCAAAAAAAGGTTGATGGTTCCCGTTTTAAAATAGTTGGATTTATAGAAGGACAAGAAAATGGGATTGTTGTGCTGAGTTATTTAAATTTTGAAGGAAAATTCATTCATGATACTTGTAAACTAAATAAGGGGAATTTTTTATTTACTGGCAAAATCAAAGAACCCACGAATGCCTATCTAGACGGCAATATAAAATCTAAATCTATCAATGACCCGAACACAACTGATTTTTTTATTGAGCCATCAATGATGAATATATCCCTATTGGTTGATAACTTTAAGAAGGCGACAATAAGCGGATCTAGTGTTCAAAATGAAATGTCTAGACTTCAAAAGTTTAAGGATAGTATATACGATAATATGGGAATCAAATTACTTGAAACCGAATATAGTAATGCTATTGAACTGCTAAATAAATCAAAAGAGAATATTGTGCTACAAGAATTAGCTAAGAATGCATTTGATAAGCTTATTCCGTACAGAGACAAAATTAAATTAATCGATTTTGATTATATTGAAAAGAATCGAGACTCTTATTTAAGTGCATACTTATTGCGTTATTATTTTTCATCACTTTCTGTTGACTCGCTTGCAAAATTTTATGATAATTTCAGTTTTAAAATTCAACAATCTGTTTTTGGTGATTTAGTTCGTCAACAGATTATCCTTAAATTAGGTGCTGGTGTTGGGAGTAAGGCTAAAGTCTTCTCAATAAACGATATTAATGACCGACTCTTAGATGTTTCAAAATTAATTGGCAAGAAATATATACTATTAGATTTTTGGGCAAGTTGGTGTTTGCCTTGTAGAAAGGGTAGCCCTTATTTAATTGAGTTATATAAAAAATATCAGGATAAGGGCCTAGAAGTAATTTGTATAAGTTCTGATAGAAATAGTGGAGATTGGAAAAAAGCTGTCGAAAAAGATAAAACTAGTCTTTTTTATCACATACGTGATAATCTAGATATTGGTGAGTTTCAAAAAGGTAATATCAATCAATTTAATGTCAATAAAGAATATGCAATATCTGTCTTGCCAACTAAGATTCTCATTGATACAAATGGAATCATAATTTTTCGACAGGAAAATGACGATGACACTCAATTAACTGAACAGCTTCGTAAAGTATTTAGATTTTAAGTACCATGATTTGGATTTATAATTTAATTATCATTTTGTTTGTCAGGAGCGTTAGAATATACTACTACCAGTTAAGATGATGAATATGAAACTTTTACTTTATTTTTTACTTCTCTTCCTTTTTAGTTGCCGTTCAATTCAATACAAAAAGGACTACATCGATAAAAGAGGCGAACGAATTTTTACTGATTACAATAATAATCGTACCATTATTATTTCAGGCAAAGCTGCTAAATTAAATGCCGTAATAAGGAATAATCAATTTCTTGATACTGTTTCTTTTCGTGAATTGAAAAAAAGAGTCAATTTATACGAGCGATTTTTTGCTTTACATCCTGACTCCACTTATGTTAAAAAAATTGACTTTCCCAAGAAATCAACTCAGATCGACTCGTTTTATCTAAACAAGAATAAAGTGAAGTACTTAAAACGGAATAAAATTAAATCCCAAAATATTCATTTTAATACTAATTAACTTATGGAATCCTTTCATTCTTGCGTCTTAACATAGTTTAAACTTTACTATGAAGCGATACTTTGTACTTATACTTGTTTTACTATTAGTAAAATGCACTACCAATAATAACTCAAAATATTACGGTGATATTCATATTAAATTGCCAAAAAGCGGATTTGAAAAGCTGGAGGGTAAGTACCTTTATTTGATAGATGTGCAAAGTAAATCAATATTAGATTCAGTATTGGTGGATAAGCCAGAACTGCAATTCACCAAGATACAACGATTAAATTTGAATCCTTCATTCCTTAGTATTAAGCACTATGTTGTTTACAACGGTTTTAAAGGTTTGCGACCGATTGGATTTTGTTCAGAACTTTCTAGACAGAATCATGTTTATTCACTATTTTATGCCGATGAGACTTCTACTGAAATTGTAGTATTTGATACAACAAAACTAGAAAAGTCCTCGTTTAATGGTAGTAAGCAAAATGCTCCTTATTTTAATAATTTGGTTTTAAACTATCCAGAAGCGAGTAATCCCTTTGATAAAAAGGTACATGAACACAATTCGAAAATTATAAAGTCTTATCCTGATTCTTATTTGATATTAAAACAGCTTTACAGCTACAAGCAATTTTTTGCTCCCGAGGAGATTAAACAATTACTTAGTTTCTTTAATCCGATAGTTGAAAAGTATGATTTGTATCAGTCACTACAAAACTACTTAGCTGATAATAAATTGTTTGACACTAAATATCCTTCTTTCATCAAATTTGAAAATGCAAATGGCGAGAAAGAAAAAGTAAGTGCAAATAATCAATCGGTACACTTAATTGTCTACTGGGCAAGTTGGTGTCTTCCTTGTAGAAAGGAAATCCCCGAACTAAAAAAAATCCTTAATAAATATTCAAATAAGGGACTTGCAATAACAAGTATTTCTATAGATGGTGATAAGCAGGATTGGTTAACTGCATTAGCATTTGAAAAAATGAACTGGCAGCAGCTATTAGCCATTGATAGTTCTCGTCTGCAATTAAATGAGCAATATGCTATAAACGCTATTCCTAAAAGCTATCTCTACAATTCAAGAAAACAGCTCATTAAAACATTTACAGGTTTTAGTCCATCTCTTGAAGAAACTATTAAGAAAGAAATTATAAAATAATTACAGCACCATTCTTAATACATAAACCCAAATATCCATAAAGGTATTTTGGTGCCAATTCCTATTAGTAATAGTTTGATTAGAACTGCAGATGTTATTACGGCTGAAGCCAGTTTAGCTGATCGGTTATTATATCAATGGAGAGGCTTATTTGCGAGATAGTTTTCGGGGGGTAAAAATACCCCCCGGTGAAAATTTGAATGTTCTTTATTTCGATCTAGCTTCATGAATTATTAAAACTTTAAAACATGAAAGAAAAATTAATTAGTTTAGGAGTAATTCTAAAGCGCGAACAAACAAAAAAAGTTATTGGGGGCAATGTCGAATTAATCGTTTGCCAATCATCCTGTACAACTCATGCAGATTGTCCAGTTGATAGAGGTTGTTATTCTCGGGTATGTGATGAGGATAAAACGAAAAATTATACAGCTTGTTTTCGTCTTTAACAATTTAATTTGCATAGAATCAAATAGCCATTTGATTCTATGTTTTAATCTTTTTTATGAAGAATATCATTATTTTCTTTTTTTTATTTGTATTTATTAAGTTTAATTATGCAAAAGCCGAAATAACTATTAGAATTTCTGGTAAAGCATTTAATTTCAATAATTCTGTTGAAGTGGAAGATATGACTGAGTTTAAGGACATTAGCTTATCCTCTAGCGAACGAATTTTTGTTCCTGATTCAAACCAAAACTTTTCAATTCAATTTAAAATAGGAATACCTGGCTATTATCGTATAGGTCGAAATATTATATATATATCACCGGGTGATGATATTAAAGCGTCCATTGATTGGAAAAATCCCACTAAAGCTATTTTTAGCGGTTCTCGTCAAATTGAAAATACTTATTTGAAGCTTACACCATTTCCGAAGGCGGGATCTTTTTTAGATGGCGAAACGGGTATCCAATCCTCTATCGCAAAAACAATTGATTATATTCTCATTAAAAGTAAAGAAAGAAGCCGGCAATTGGATAGTATTCAAAGAATTGTTTCACCTGAATTTTACCAATTAGAATCCATTAGAATTAAAGCGGATATTATCAATAGCTTTATGAGTTTACCTACTTATTATAGTTGGGTTCATAAGATTTCAAAAGATAGTGCTTTAATTATTCAGCAACAAAGTGATTCTTTAACTAGGCCAATCATTGCAAAACTTTCAAAAGGGTTAGTTGATCCTATTAATTTGAAATTAGTGGTTTATCGAGATATATTAAAAACAATCCTCCAAAATCAACCTTCAACTTTTTCGATACCACAGAAAATAAATGATTGGTTTAAGGCAAGTGCTATTAAGCAGAAAGCTATTACGTTGGATAATAAAAATGACCTAATAGCTTTAAATAAAGGAATTGATTCAATTAATTCAGGTGTGTATAAAAATGCCATTTTATCTACCATAGCTCAGTTAACTCAATTAAATCAGGGCGACCCAGCAATTGATATTCTATTGATAAATACGGATAATCAAACTATTCCACTTTCCAACTTTAAAAACAAAGTAATTTACTTAGAGTTTTGGGCAACTTGGTGTGGGCCATGTTTAACCGATAAACCCAAAATGGAATTATTAAAACAACTATTTAAAAATGATGATTCCATAGTATTTTTATCCGTTTCCATTGATGACAACCTTGATGCATGGAAAAAGTATTTGATTAAGCAGGGTGTATCCAAAGATGAGTTTATTGTTGACCGAAACAAACTTTCTAATTACAACTTACT
>JBDKHK010000143.1:0-5290 GCA_039797705.1 Bacteroidota bacterium | reverse complement strand
TATCAGAGAAAGCTTGGGATGCTAGATATAAAGACTATTTGACTAGCCAATTAGAGTTAATCAATTCAACCGAAAAAAAAATTAATGAAAAGTCAACTGAAATTTCGGAATGTTTTGATATAGTAAAATTTGTAATTGAGTCAACTAACGAATTAGAAACCAATCATGAATATTTTATTAACCTAACAATAAATTTTAATTTGACTGAAAAATATTTTCATAAATTAATCCCAAACTTAGTTAACATTGAGAATGTTAATTCTTACAAAGATGAAATAGATAATCAAATTAAAATTCTAAGTGAAAAATTTATTAAGTTTGATCCAAGGTCGGAGTCATCTGATACTTTAACTCTTGGTATGGGGGAGTTTGGGCAAAAATTAAATGAATTGCATCAACTTAATCAAAATGAATTGCAAAACCAGCAAGATACATTCATTAGACTTATAGAAGATTCTAAGCAAGATTTGACGGACTATGCTAAAAAATTATCATTATTAAAAAGTAAATGCGCCAATAATAAAGCTGAGCAGCTACAGAGTATTATTCAAAAAATTGATTTATTGTTAAATCCCGAAATAAATAGGGAAGAAAATGCATCTAATAGAGAGATTACTCCAGATAAAATTTTAGATCTGAAAGAAACCGTCAAAAATGCTAATTCTATCTTATCTGAATATCGAGGGATCTCATTGTTACGTTGTTTTGCTACGCTTTGGGGTGGAGGAAAAGTCACAAGTCAATTGTTAGTGAACACCTTAGACAAACAACTAACTGATTTACAAAGTAATATTACTATGATATCGCCGAATCTATAAAGCTTGCTAAGTTAAGAAGGGGCTTTTAAACTGTCCCTTTAATTTAATGAGACTAATAACAAGATGCGGATCTTTAATCTTGATAAGATATTAAGCTTTGCGCTTTATCCTGATGGGAATAAAAAACGTAACCGTAACAGTCAAGGTTATTGTTTAAGTATTGATCAATACAGTAAAAATGGTAGCGATGAAACAGATACAGGAACACTTAAAAATCATTTAAAGAATATGAAGGTTTTATGCTTAGGCGTTTTGGCTGAATCTAAGAATATGGATCAACCTAAGTTAGGAGCCATAAAATTTCGGGTTAAAAAAACGGAGCGATACGAAGTCAAAAAGGAATTTCAATCTCCTAATGAAAACATACCACTACCATTGTTTTTGTTTTATAAGAAGAAAAAAACTAAACCCTTTAAAGCATTAAAGGCGTTAACTGATATTTTAAAACCTTCCTTTTTTGAAATTATTGGCTTACATCAGGAGAAAAATTTAGATTTAAAAAAGCTTGAAATGTCTAAGGAAGATATTATAAAAATAAATGGTGACTACCAAATAAAAGTTACAGAAATAGCTGAAAAGATTTTTAATGAGTTAGAAGTGTCTCGTCCAGATATAGTGATCACAGGGATATTTGTGGATCCCTATTTCATACGAAAAACAGATGGCAAGTTATTTTTGGAAGACACAAGACCGTCCGATACGTTGCCAAAAAGCAGAAATTCTCCTTCTTACGAACAAAATTTGTTGGACGATAGCGATAGCCTGAAATCGATGGAACCAGAAGCTGAGAGTTGTGATTATGATACTCTATCAAATGATAGTAGTATGAGTGATATTTCTGCATCCTTAGAACTAAGTCCATTCGAATTTATCGAAGAGTTGCCAAAAAATTTATCTGTCACAGAAAGTGAATCGGTAATAGATGTGGTTGACGATATTCAGCTAAAAGCAGAAGTAGATATGCTTAATACCACGGTAGGTTTAGCAGTTATTCCGCAAGCCGAAGAAAAAATAATAGCTTCTATACATACAAATCAAAACTTGATTCCTAGTCAAGATAAATTAGATGATTGGAATGCAGAAACAAAAATAAATATCACTATGTTGCTTTTTGCTTATCAAAAAAAATTAACAAAGAAATATTTTTTTCGATCTAATGACCACATTACTGATAGCAAAAAATATATTACCGCAGACTTATTAGATAAATTAAATGGTTCGCCTGAAAATTTCTACAGCCATGCATATGGAATTAGCACTGCTAATATTCTTAATAAACATAGAGATATAACTATTATTCAAAGAATAGGTCAATTTTTCAAATGTCACAACAAAACGAAGGGTACTTTGCTGTTAGAGAATATACTTTCTACGTTA
This sequence comes from Bacteroidota bacterium, assembly GCA_039797705.1. GTDB lineage: Bacteria > Bacteroidota > Bacteroidia > Chitinophagales > JADIYW01 > JADJSS01. Next base: position 3,095 of record JBDKHK010000143.1, on the reverse strand, counting down.
GAAAATGATCTATTGAGAAATTCACTTTCTGTTTAATATTGCCACATACTTTAAAAATAAAAATAAGGATCTACTATGAAAAAAAGTTATAATTTAATTAAAGCATCTAGTAATAACATTTTACATGAACTCAAAGGTACTTATAAGAAGATAGAGGAAACCCGTTATCCTATTCTCTTTTCATTGCAAAAAGCGGATGAGCCTAATAGATATGGTGAAAAAGTATGGATGAAAGAACAAGTCGAGAATTATGTTAAATGGGTTCGTCTCAGTAGACAGGGATCTTTTAATGCTGACTCTATTGACTCGGGATATAATTCAAGCACCTATTCCAAAAATTCATTTGCTTCGAAGCGTGCAAGTATTTCAGTAAATGATTTTCAATCTATTTGGAGAAATGAGGGGAAAATTAATAGTATTGAGGAAGAACCTTCCAAAAAAATATTCAACCTGATGTTGTGAGTGATAGGTTGATTGTATTTTAACGAAGTTTATTTATATTTGGTATTAAACAGACATTTAATGTGATAAGAGTTAATAATAATAATGCCGCTACTGCATTATGTGCCATAGCAATAGATAAAGGTAATACCCATAAAACATTTAAGGCGCCTAAACTAATTTGCAAACCTAATAAACATAATAATAATGCCGCGAGGCCACGTAAGAATTTTTTTTTCGTCACATTAAATAGTTTATAAACCAGTAATCCTAGGTAAATACTGGTAATCACTGCCATTATCCGATGACTCATTTGTATAGCGGTGCGTGCAACATGTGATAAGATGCCACCTTCGTAATTGATATTTGTATTTAACCAGAGTTGAAAACCTTCAGTGAAATTCATTGTAGGCCACCATAGGCCTTGGCAAGTTGGAAAGTCGGGACAGACAAAAGCGGCATAGTTGGCGCTGGTCCAGCCGCCTAGACCAACTTGCAGTATGACAATTAATAATCCGAAAGCCGCCCACTTCTTTAATTGTTGTTCCGACTGTGAAGTTTGCTTAATGGAGATTCGATTGAGGCGCAATATTAATAGCCAAAGCAAACTTAATAAGGCTATACCACCGAGTAAATGCGACATGACTACCAATGGATGTAAACGCAGTGTGACAGTCCATTTGCCTAATAAGCCCTGGAAAAATAATAAAAAAAGCAAAATTGTTGCAATCCAAACCGGTTGCTTTGATGATTTGTGCTTATAAATAATTAAAACTACTGCGGCGAAGGTTAATATTACTAATGTAGCTGCGGCATAGCGGTGCAGCATTTCGGGCCATGCTTTTGCAGGAATTAATTTTTGTCCACTATAAGGTCCATCGGTCAATTGTGTAGTTTGTTTAGGTAAAGTTAATTTTCCATAACAGCCGGGCCAGTCAGGACAGCCTAAACCGGCATCTTTCAATCGCGTGTATGCTCCAAGCTGTACCACGAAGAATGCCAATATAAAAGCTATATATAAAAAATATAGAGCCGATTTGTTTTCCGATAACATGTTTTATCCTGTTGTTGAAATTGTCAATAAACGTGTTAAATCCTGGTAAATATCTTCGCCTGAGGTATTGTTTGAATAATATAAAATAATTTTTCCAGAAGGATCGGTTAAATAAAATCCTTCTGTTGGATACTTAATCTTTAATGCTGAAAAAAAATTTTTCAATTCATGTGTTGCGATCGTAAAATACAATAAATCCGAATCCTTATTAATAAATGCTTGAGAAGTTAATGATTTTTCATTGTCAAGAATTAAGCCATATTTTACGCGATAACGATTTTTGCCCAGTGCTAATGTAATTTGCCGAATGGTATGTATATTTTTTTGACATAATTCCCTGCAGCCTAATTCTGCCAAATAAAATAAAAACCATGAACCATTAACTGATCGTAATGTCGTTCTATGAGACATTACGTTTATCTGCTGTAGATTTAAACTGGAAGAGATGAGAGTGCCTTTATTGACTGTTTTATGATGTAGCCAGATTGGATTTTTATTATAAAGCAAGACAGCTACTACTAAAGGTGCTAAAAAGATGATTAATAACAACAGAAAAATAAACAGATAATTAGTCGGTGTTTTGTTTTTCATAAACGACGGATATGCGTACTAAAAAAAGCAATAAATAACGTTAAACTTAAAGCAAACCATTGAAAAGCGTAGGCATAATGCCGACTCGCTTGCAAGGATATAGGTTTCCATAGCGGTATAAAACTATACGCTTGTTTGCTATTAATGATGAGCATAAAGGGCTGAAATTTATTTTTTTTTAAGAAATCTGGATTGATAGATTGTATTCTTCTCGGCCATGCATTTTCAACTGCTGGTTTGAAGCTAAAGGTTTTGTTAGGAAATACAATTAAGCCATTTATCTTTACCTCATTAACAAAAGAAGGTATTTCTGGTATTTTTTTTCTATCCATCCCTTGTGGGATCCATCCTCGATTTACCAATATAACTTCGTGTTTAGCGTTTAAAATAAAAGGAGTTAGTACTTCATAACCGACCCTGTGTAAATATATTTTATTTTCTAATAAAAAAGCGTGTTGATTATCGAAATGACCTTCCAAAATAGCTGGAAAATAATTTTTTTTAAAATCAATGTTGTTATCATGATTTAAATTGATAGGTGTTGATAAAGATCGTTGCTGAAATATTTTCTGAATATGATTTTTGTTATCGCCGCGATGGATTTGCCAACAACCTAAGTAAATAAGTAGTGGAAGTAAAAAGGTTACCATTACACTGGGAAATAAAGTGGGCGCAAAGCAATAGTTATTGAATTGTATATAAACACCATTTTTTTTCATAGCTTTAAAAAATCCAAAAAAATCCTAATGCCAAAATCGCTGCAAGGAAATCCCACCACCAAACAGCAGCATCAAATGAAAAAGAATTTTTTTCTAATAATTTATTTTTATAGATGCGAATCCATAAAATGCATAAAAATAGCAATGCAGCGACAATATTAATTAGATGTAGTCCTAAGAATGCGATTAAAAAACTACCATAAACACCACTTTTAGCAATGATATGGGCGTGAATGAGATGAAAAAAATAATAGGTTTGTGAAATTAAAAAAATGCACGCTAAAAATATG
>JBDKHK010000142.1:0-5877 GCA_039797705.1 Bacteroidota bacterium | reverse complement strand
CCATATTTTGGCAATAATGCCGGATGAATATTGATAATATGATTCGGATATACTTCCAATAAATTTTCTGGAATTAACCAAAGAAAACCCGCTAAAACAACTGTGTCAATTTGATATTCTTTTAACTTATTTAGCACTTCATCTGAATGATAAAATTGTTCTTTATTAAAAATATAAAATGGAATATCAAATTCAACTCCAATAATTTTTGCACCTGAAGTTTCCTTATTGCTCAAAAGTAATGAAACTGAAATGGAAGAATGATTTTGAAAATACGAACAAATATTTCGGGCATTACTACCTGCACCAGATAGGAAAATAGCTACTTTTTGTTTCATGAATCCTCAAAAGAACAAAAAAAATGCGTAATTTGGGCGTTTATTTATTTAATAGATTTTTATAAACATGAAAAAAGCATTAATTACCGGTATTACGGGACAAGATGGCGCCTATTTAGCAGAACTTTTACTAAATAAAGGATATGAAGTACACGGCATTAAACGTCGTAGTTCTTTGTTTAATACAGATAGAATCGACCATTTGTATCAAGACCCACATGTGAATAATCGTAATTTTATTATGCATTATGGAGATTTATCAGATTCTACGAATTTGATTCGCATTATTCAGCAAGTTCAGCCAGATGAAATCTATAATTTAGGCGCGATGAGCCATGTAAAAGTTTCATTTGATACGCCTGAATATACCGCTAATGTGGACGCAGTAGGATCTTTGAGATTGTTGGAAGCAATTCGTATTCTTAAATTAGAAAATAAAACAAAATTATACCAAGCCTCTACTTCGGAATTATATGGGAAAGTGCAGGAAATTCCACAATCAGAAAAAACACCATTTTACCCGCGCTCACCGTATGCTGTAGCAAAAATGTATGGATATTGGATTACGGTAAACTATCGCGAAGCGTATGGGATTTATGCTTGTAATGGAATTTTATTTAACCATGAATCGCCTTTGCGTGGAGAAACTTTTGTTACCAGAAAAATTACCCGTGCAGTTTCTAAAATTGCTTTAGGATTACAGGAAAATTTATACTTAGGAAACTTAAATGCAAAACGCGACTGGGGACATGCCAAAGATTATGTGGAGGCAATGTATCTTATTTTGCAACAACCTGAACCAGAAGATTATGTAATTGCTACAGGTAAAACAACAGAAGTACGAGAATTTGTGCGCATGGCATTTAAAGAAGTTGGTATTGAAATAGAATTTAAAGGAGCAGGAATAGAAGAAAAAGGTTATATTAAATCTTGTTCTAATCCAGCATATCAAGTAGAAATTGGTAAAGAAGTAGTAGCGGTTGATCCGAGTTATTTCCGTCCTACGGAGGTTGATTTATTAATTGGCGACCCAACAAAATCTAAAACAAAATTAGGATGGGTACCAAAATATGATTTAGCCGCTTTGGTAAAAGACATGATGGAGCACGACATCAAATTATTTGAACGCGATAAATACTTATTAGAAGGAGGACATAAAATTTTTAATTACCACGAATAGTCGATAGCCCACAGCAATTTATACTAATAACTATTAACCATTGACTATTGACCATTGACAATATTATGCAAAAAAACGCAAAAATATATGTAGCAGGACACAACGGAATGGTGGGTTCTGCCATTGTACGCAAACTGAAAGCCGAAGGTTTTACAAATATCTTAACGGCTTCTTCAAAAGAATTAAATTTAATTTCTCAGCAAGCAACGAATGATTGGTTTGAAAAAAATAAACCAGATTACGTATTTGTAGCAGCAGCAAAAGTTGGCGGCATTCAGGCAAATAATATTTATCGTGCCGACTTTTTGTATGAAAATTTGATGATAGAATGTAATACCATTCACGCCTCTTTTGAACATAAAGTAAAAAAATTATTGTTCTTAGGTAGTACTTGTATTTACCCAAAATTGGCTCCTCAACCCTTAAATGAATCGTATTTATTAAGTGGCTTTTTAGAAGAAACAAATGAGCCGTATGCGATTGCAAAAATTGCAGGCATCAAATTATGCGAAAGCTATAAAAGACAATATGGTTGCGATTTTATTTCCGCCATGCCCACCAATTTATACGGACCAAACGACAACTACGATTTGAATAATTCGCACGTGTTGCCTGCATTAATTCGTAAATTCCACGAAGCAAAAATTAATAATGTTTCTGAGGTGGTAATGTGGGGTTCTGGTTCGCCTTTCCGTGAGTTTTTACATGCTGATGATTTGGCAAGTGCCTTATATTTTTTAATGCAAAACTACGATGGTGAAGAATTTGTAAACTGTGGCAGCGGCGTGGAAATCACCATTAAAGAGTTAGCTTTATTAATTAAAGAAATTGTTGGATATGAAGGCAATATTGTACACGATACCACGAAACCAGATGGCACACCACGCAAACTAACAGACGTAAGCAAACTGCATAATTTAGGATGGAAACACACGATTAATCTGCGCGAAGGAATTACAAAAGTCTATAAAGAATTTTCTGAAAACTATGAAAATATTACAGCAAGATATAAGAAATAATTCTTCTAATTCAGCGATATCGTTCCTAGCGGATTAATAGTGTTATTATTTATCTTTTCCTGCTGGAATTTTAATTTTCTTTCTCGTCGAATTATATCTAATTGCTCTCTTTCAGTTCCTTTATATACTAGTCGTGTTCCCATTACATGATCCCAAAACGGAAATGTAACGCACCAATTTTTCTCCTGATCTGGTGCCATGTGATGGTCATAATGCCAAGGCAAATATTTATATCCCCACTCAGGATCTAAATGAGATTTTTTGTGCACTCTATAATAATTATATTGAGAAAGCCATAATGCCGAAACAAAACCCGGAGCAATCGGAAATAAGGGAGCTACCGCCACTGCCGCCACCGCCAAAGAAGCTACTTCTTTACTTTGCGGATTCCACGATTCCAAAATATTTTTCTCGTAATCAGAATCTCGATAGCCTTCTTTTAATACCGTCTTATGATGTTCTGCCCAATGAAAACGCCAGAAGTTATCTTTCTTTTTCCCTTGTTCATGTAATACATATTTATGGAAATACCATTCAAATGCATTTGCTGTTACTAAACCTGTTACAAATCCCAACATAACATTAATTTTACACTCAAACTTACCAATTAAACATTTAATATCAAAATTATTTTTTTTATTATCTGTAAAATCAAACGATGAATTTGTTTCGGTAAATAATAGAACTTTCTCTTTACTTCTTATATTTGCATTATTTACTTATCACTTCAATTAATAATTATTATGTACAGAAGTCACACTTGCGGAGAATTGAGAATTACAGATGTAAACAAACAGGTACAAATTGCCGGTTGGGTGCAAACCTCCCGAAATTTTGGCGAATTATTATTTATAGATGTGCGAGATAGATATGGTATCACACAAATAGTTTTTAATAATGATTCTAATAACTTGCTGTTCGACAAAGCAAAACGCTTAGGTCGTGAGTTTGTAATACAAGCGGAAGGAAAAGTAGTAGAACGTTCCAATAAAAACCCTAAAAATCCGACAGGCGAAATTGAGATTTTAGTCAGTGATTTTCGCATTTTATCCGAATCAAAAACACCGCCATTTACCATAGAAAATGAAACCGATGGCGGCGATGATATTCGTATGCAATATCGTTATTTAGATTTACGCAGAAATGAAGTGCAAGAAAAAATTATTTTCCGCCATAAAGTTGGGCATGAAGTAAGAACCTATATGAATGCCAATGGTTTCTTAGATATAGAAACGCCATTTTTAATTAAATCAACACCAGAAGGTGCAAGAGATTTTGTGGTTCCATCAAGAATGAATCCAGGACAATTTTATGCATTGCCACAATCGCCGCAAACGTTTAAGCAATTGCTGATGGTTTCTGGTTTTGATAAATATTATCAGATTACAAAATGTTTTAGAGATGAAGATTTGCGCGCCGACAGACAACCAGAGTTTACTCAAATAGACTGCGAAATGGCATTTGTAGAGCAAGAAGATATTTTGAATATGTTTGAAGGTTTAATCAAACATGTCTTCAAAACAGTAAAGAACATTGAGCTTTCCGACTTTCCACGTATGCAATACGACGATGCAATGCGCATTTACGGAAGCGACAAACCAGATATTCGTTTCGATATGAAATTTATAGAAATGAATGATTTAGTGAAAGGAAAAGGTTTTGGCGTGTTTGATAATGCAGAATTAGTGATTGGTATCAACGCCGAAAACGCAGCAGAATATACCCGCAAGCAATTAGACGAATTGACTGATTTTGTAAAACGTCCGCAAATTGGAGCAACAGGTTTAATTTATTTACGCTACAACACAGACGGCACATTAAAATCTTCTGTCGATAAATTTTACAACGAAGAAGAATTGAAAAAATGGGCTGAAAAAGCGAATATGAAACCAGGCGATTTGCTATTGGTTTTATGTGGCAATACCGATAAAGTGCGTAAACAAATGAATGAATTGCGTTTAGAAATGGGCAACCGTTTGGGCTTGCGCAAGAAAGATGATTTCAAACCATTGTGGGTGTTGGATTTTCCTTTATTAGAATATATTGAAGAAGATAATCGTTGGTTTGCGATGCATCATCCGTTTACTTCACCGAAAAAAGAAGACATCGAATTTTTATATACTGATCCTGCGCGCGTGCGTGCAGATGCGTATGATTTAGCGATTAACGGCGTTGAAGTTGGCGGCGGTTCTATTCGTATTTACGATAAAGCATTACAAGCAGAAATGTTCAAACGCTTAGGTTTTACAGAGGAAGAAGCACAAAAGCAATTTGGTTTCTTAATGAATGCATTTGAATACGGTGCGCCACCACACGGTGGTTTAGCATTTGGTTTTGATAGATTATGTGCGGTATTAAACAGTGTAGAAACTATCCGTGATTATATTGCATTTCCCAAAAATAATTCTGGACGAGATGTGATGTTGGATTCACCAAGCACGATTGATGAAAAACAAATGAAAGAGTTGAATATTAAGACGACTTTGTAAAATATTTTTCATTCTTTTTACAAATAAATAAAGGTTCTCTTTCCCAGCAGAGTCTCTTAAAAGGGACTCTGCGAAAATGAAAGCCATACACAAAGATTACACAGAGACCTCTGCGAGAGACTTTGCTGCGAAATAAACAAAAAATATTTATTCCTTAAATTCGGCTACCTTTATTTGCATATTAAGTCGCTATAAACTTAAAACATGAAATATTGCATTATTTTCTTTTTCTATTTAATGAATACAACAATTTTGTATGCAGAAATAAGTGGCTGTACCGACCCGAAAGCGAATAATTATAATCCAAAGGCAATAAATAATGACGGAAGCTGTATTTATAAAGGTGCAAATGTTTCTCCTCTAACTTCCGTTATATTAAACAAAGAACTTACAGAAACTTCTGGATTGATATTTTGGAATAATAGTTTATGGTCGCAAAACGATGACACCAATAATAAATTATATTCCATTGATACGATAACTGGAAGTATTTTAAAATCTTATCCACTTGCCAATACAATCAATAATGATTGGGAAGAAATTTCTCAAGACGATCAGTATATATATGTTGGTGATTTTGGCAACAATAGCAGTGGCAATAGAGTAGATTTGCATATTTTAAGAGTAGAAAAAAATTCACTATTATTAGAAGTGCCAAGAATTGATACTATTTATTTTTCTTATTCCAATCAAACTAATTTTAATGCATCAGCTGCTAATAATACAGACTTTGATTGTGAAGCCTTTTTGGTAACTTCAGACAGTATTTATTTATTTACGAAACAATGGGTTAGTGAAAAAACAAGTATTTATGCATTGCCCAAAATGCCAGGAAATTATATTGCACAACT
>JBDKHK010000141.1:0-6669 GCA_039797705.1 Bacteroidota bacterium | reverse complement strand
CAATTGATTTTCATCTCGCTGAGGAGCAGTGCAACCTTCCAAGTACGAAACATAAGCACCTTCGTCTGCAACTAATAAAGTTCGTTCAAATTGTCCGGAACCTGCTGAATTGATACGGAAATAGGTACTTAATTCCATCGGGCAACGAACGCCTTTGGGAATATAACAAAAAGAACCATCAGAAAATACAGCACTATTTAGGGCAGCATAAAAATTGTCCTTTTGAGGAACTACGGAACCAATATATTTTTTTACTAAATCTCCATGATTGCGGATAGCTTCGCTCATAGAGCAAAATATGATTCCTTTTTCTTTTAATGCTTCTTGAAAAGTTGTTTTTACAGAAACAGAGTCGAATACTATATCTATTGCTACGCCTGATAATCGTTTTTGTTCATCTAAAGAAATTCCTAATTTTTCAAAAGTTTTCAAAAGTTCTGGATCTACTTCGTCCAAACTATTTAGTTCTTTTTTAGGTTTTGGTGCAGAATAATAGATGATATTTTGAAAGTCAACTTTGGGAAAATGTACATTAGCCCAATTAGGTTCCGGCATCTTTTGCCATTCGCGAAACGCTTTTAAGCGCCATTCCAACATCCATTCGGGTTCTTCTTTTTTTGCAGAAATAAATCGAATAGTTTCTTCATTGATACCGGGAGGTGCGCTTTCTGCTTCAATATCTGTTACAAAACCGTATTTATATTCGGAATTGGCAACCTCGTCTAATATATCGTTTTGTAGTTCTGACATGACATTTTATCTTGTTATTACCAAAGATTGGGTACAAAAATAACGCATATTTCTAAAGAAAACAATAATTGTTTAGATTAGTTCTAAATAATAGCGTTGTTTTTATGTTAAGATAGAAAATAGTATTTTAGCATTAGATGAAGAAAATTGTTGTTGTATTTTTATTTATTTGTCTAATTAATACGCCTATTTCTACCGCTCAGGTTGTTAATATTGAAGGACAACGATTTGTTACAGATAAAGATGGATGGAAAGGTGATTATAATTTAGGGTTTACCTTTGGAAAACAAGCAGAAAAATTTTTCGCCTTTAGTAATACTGCACATGCTCAATACAAAACAAAAAATCATTTAATTATACTATTAGGGAATGTTGATATATTAAAGTCCAGTAAAGACAATATTGTAAATACTGGATTTTTTCATTTTCGTCATAATTTCAAAATTAAAGATTGGTTGCGTTGGGAAGAGTTTACACAAATTCAATACAATAAACTGAATGGTATTCGCTTGCGATATTTATTAGGAACTGGTCCACGTTTTAAAGTAGTGCAATTAGAAAAATTTAAAACTTACATCGGCACTCTTTATATGTTGGAATATGAAATAAATACAAATAAAACTCAAAAAATATGGCAAGGGCGATTTAGTGGATATTTAAGTTTCAGCTTGCGGCCTATAAAAGCTGTTGAAATCATCAGTACGACCTATTATCAACCACGTATAGACAAAACGAAAGATTACAGAATCTCATCAGAAAATGCATTAGATTTTAAAATTACTAAAGTGCTTACTTTTGGATTAAATTTTGGTCTGAATTATGATTCACGTCCGCCTGAAGGTGCTGTAACCAAATTGACCTATAAATTTGAAAATAAAATAAAGGTAAATTTCTAAGTAAATACTTATTAACCTTAAAATAAATTGACTGCTTTCTTTGTGTTGCCGCATTATATCTTATTTTTGTGATTATGACACACGAACAGAAATTACAGTTGTTAAACCAAAAGAAAGAAGAAGCACTTTTAGGTGGTGGACAAAAACGAATTGACGATCAACATAAAAAAGGTAAGCTTACTGCACGAGAACGCATTGAGTTGCTTTTGGATAATGGAAGTTTTGAAGAATTAGGCATGTTGATTACACATCGTGCTACAGATTTTGGTATTGATAAAGAAAAATATTTAGGCGATGGGGTTGTAACAGGTTATGGAACCATCAATGGGCGTTTAGTATATGTATTTTCACAAGATTTTACAGTGTTTGGAGGTTCATTATCAGAAACGCATGCTGAAAAAATTTGTAAAATAATGGATTTAGCTGCTAAAACAGGTGCGCCTGTTGTTGGCTTAAACGACTCTGGTGGTGCGCGTATTCAGGAAGGGGTGGTGTCGCTCGGTGGTTATGCTGATATTTTTCATAGAAATGTACAATTCTCAGGAGTAGTTCCACAAATTTCTGCCATTATGGGGCCATGCGCAGGCGGTGCAGTTTATTCTCCAGCAATGACAGATTTTACATTGATGGTAGAAAATACTTCGTATATGTTTGTTACCGGACCAAACGTAGTAAAAACGGTAACACATGAAGAAGTAACTTCTGAAGAATTAGGAGGAGCGCAAACGCATGCCAGCAAAAGTGGTGTAACACATTTCACCGCAAAAAATGAAGTAGCGTGTATCCAACAAATCAAACAATTATTGAGCTATATGCCACAAAATTGTGAAGACATTGCGCCTATTTATCCATATCATACGCAAGGAACAGAGTTGCGAGATGCATTAGCCAATATTTTACCAGAAAACCCTAACCAACCGTACGATATTCGAGAGGTGATTGCACATACCGTAGATGAAGATTCATTTTTGGAAGTTCATAAAGATTTTGCAGAAAATTTAGTAGTAGGATTTGCTCGCATTGCTGGAAGAAGTATTGGAATTGTTGCCAATCAGCCAGCATTTTTAGCGGGAGTGTTAGATATTAATTCTTCCCGAAAAGGAGCGAGGTTCACACGATTTTGTGATGCTTTTAATATTCCATTATTAGTATTGGTGGATGTCCCTGGATTTTTACCGGGCACCGACCAAGAATGGCATGGAATTATTACTAATGGCGCAAAATTATTGTATGCTTTAAGCGAAGCCACTGTACCCAAAGTAACCGTTATTACTCGCAAAGCGTATGGCGGCGCATACGACGTGATGAACTCCAAACATATTGGTGCTGATATGAATTTTGCTTGGCCGACTGCCGAAATTGCTGTAATGGGAGCCAAAGGTGCTGCTGAAATTATTTTTAAAAATGAAATAAAAAAAGCAGAAAACCCTGAACAAAAATTGCAAGAAAAAGTAGATGAATACACTGAAACATTTGCAAATCCTTATAAAGCGGCAGCTCGTGGTTTTATTGATGAAGTGATAAAACCAGAAGAAACAAGAATTAAATTAATTAAAGCATTTAAAATGCTAGAAAATAAAGTAGTGAACGTTCCTAAAAAGAAGCACGGTAATATTCCACTGTAATTATTTTGGGATAATGCTTTAATTTTATTTTCTTTCCAAAAATTTATATTCTATTTGCCCATCTGTTAGTTTGGCTTCTAATGCATGGATGTCATTATCATCAATAGTAATAATAAAGGTTGCTAAATTGTCCAAATCTTGGTGTAAGATAGTTGCTTTTAATTGATGAGTAATCTTATAAATACTATTTATTTTTTCATAAGAACATTTTACTTCGTAATAGTTTAAAAATTTCTGTTCAATTATTTTTGTTGCTTCAATGGTTTGTTTGGCACTTTCTTTATACGCCTCCATAAGCCCGGAAACACCCAATTTTGTACCGCCAAAATATCGAATAATAACTATCAAGCAATTGGTAATTTCATAAGAATCTATTTGCCCGAGTATGGGTTTTCCTGCGGTTCCATTCGGTTCGCCGTCATCATTAGCGCGATAATTATTTTTATCTAAACCTAAGCGATAAGCGTAACAATGATGTGTTGCTTTAGGATGCAAGTTCCGTAAATACGCTAGTTTTTCTTTAATTTCAATGTCATTTTTTACAGGATAAACAAATCCAATAAATTTACTGGCTTTATCTTTGTATAAGATATTTTCGACAGGAGATATGGTGTGGTATTTATTCAAAGTTTAATTTAAGAAACCGATAGTTGCGATACTAATTATTGCCAAAACAAAACCAATAATTTTTCTTTTGGTAAAATGCTCTTTAAAAATCACCAACCCAACGATTGCAGATAATGCAACTATTCCCAAATTATTAATTGGAAAAAGAATAGAAGGAGCAAAGTTGGAATGTTTTAAGGCTTGCAGTAAAAAATACAATGAACCATAATTCGGCACACCCAATACAATTCCGCCTAACAAATTTTTCCATTGATACATTTCTTTTTGAAAACCAAATAATATAAATCCTGTTATAAATGCACCTGCGAAAACCATAATTGTTACTACATGATCAAATCCGGCAGGCGTATAGTTTCTTTGAATAAAATTGAATAAAGCATCCGTCAAGCCGCTTCCCAAAAAAATAATTAAGGGTAACATCCATGCTTTTTTATAAATAAAACTGTTGGTTTCTATTTCATTTTTATCCCCTGCTATTTCATTATCGTCTGGCTGGTAGGCAAGAAAAAATACAGCTAATACAGCTAAAATTATTCCAATAATTTTATTCCATGTTAATGCATCTCCGTATAATAGAATTGCCACAATTGTAGGAATGACAAACGATAGTTTAAATGCAATTCCAGTGGTGGCAACGCCCAAAAGATGGGTAGATTTTCCTATCAATAAAAAGATTAAAATAAAGCATAAACCAAGCAATAAGCATATCCACCAGCCATCCCACGTAAAGGTTTGTTTTAATAAATATTTATTCGGCATAGCTAGAATACCGGTAATGCAACAAATAAAATAATTGAAAGCAATTCCGTGTTCCGTTTTGATATTCCATTGTTTAAATAAACGAAGAATAACTACTAATGAGGTAGAAAAAACAATACTAAGAATGAGAAATAGCATGAATGTTTTTTATTATTTGAATATGGTCATTTTCTAAATTAATTGTTGAAACCAATTTCCCTGATAATTCGGGAGCAGTAATAAAATCAGTATGTTGAGCATGGAAAACTTGTTTCATCCTTTTATTATTAGTGATAATATGCGCTTCATTCCATGCATTTTGTTGTATAAATTGTTGCAATACATTTTCACCGCCTTCCACTAAAACTGAAATAATTTGTTGTTGATAGAGTTGATTTAAAATCTCATTTATATTTAATTTTTTTTCTGTTGAATATATGAAAATGGTGTTCTCTGGATGGTTGAAAATGATATAATCAGCTGGAATATTTTTAGGATTTCCTAAAACAATTTTTATTGGATTTTTGCCATTCCAGTAGCGTACATTTAAAGTAGGATTGTCTGAAAGTATCGTATTTTTTCCCACTAAAATTCCTTGATGTATGGCACGCAAATGATGAACATATCGCTTGCTTAATTCATTTGATATTGCTATTTCTTGATTTTTTATTCCCAAAAATCCGTCAGCAGTTTGTGCAAATTTTAATGTAATGTAGGGACGGTGATATTGATGGAAATGCAAAAAATGTTTTAATAATTCTTTGCCTTCTTTTTCTAAAATTCCTGTAATTACTTCAATCCCGTGCGCTTTCAATCGTTCGATTCCTTTGCCATTCACTGCTGCAAAATTATCTTGAATAGATATAACCACTTTTGGAATTTTATGCTGAATAATTAAATCAGAACAAGGAGGAGTTTTTCCAAAATGCGCACAAGGTTCTAAACTAACATACAAAGTAGATAAAGGAATAAGTGGTTTATCCGCCTCTTTTACACTATTTATACAATTTACCTCAGCATGTGCTGCTCCAAATTTTTGATGATATCCTTCGCCGATGATAGTGTTATTATATACCAAAACAGCACCAACCATTGGGTTGGGCGCAACAAAGCTTGCTCCCAATTTTGCCAACTGAAAGCATCGCTGCATATAAATTTCATGATTAATTAAATTTTTTTTACTCATGAATAGGTTTTGAATGATATTGATACCTAACTTTACAAAAATACAAAATTGAACGTACAACATTATAAAAATATCGTGTTTCCTATGTTGGAAGATGCTTTTGATTTCAGAGAGGCCGAAAATATTTTTAAATATACTTTAGAAGATTTTTTCAAAAAGAAATTTTTTTACATACATGATTTACTCCTCAACGATGAAGAAATTGAAGCATTGAATTATATTTTTGAAAAAGTTTGCAATCACTACCCATTACAATATATTTTTAATAATGCTGATTTTTATGGATTGTCATTTTATGTAGATGAAAATGTATTGATTCCACGACCAGAAACAGAAGAATTGGTACATCTAATTTTATCAGAAAATAAACAAGATAATTTGAAATTATTAGATATTGGAACCGGCAGTGGTTGCATTGCAATTGCATTAAAAAAAAATAGACCAACATGGAATGTGCTTGCCATGGATATTAGCGAAGACGCATTGGAAGTGGCAAATAAAAATGCGACTCAAAATAATGTAGAGATTAATTTTATTAAACAAGATATTCTCATATCTCATATCCCATCTCTCTTGCCTACATTTGACATTATCGTCAGCAATCCGCCGTATATTCCATTTGATGAACAGGAAAAGATGTCTTTATCAACGATACAACATGAACCATCCAAAGCCTTGTTTGTACCCAATGAAAATCCACTTTTATTTTATGATAAAATTGCAGATTTTGCTTTGCAATATTTGAATCCAAAAGGTAAATTATATGTTGAATTAAATGAATATAATGCGGAAGAAGTGAAAAAATTATTAGAACAAAAAGGATTTATTGATGTTGTAATTTATAATG
>JBDKHK010000140.1:0-7025 GCA_039797705.1 Bacteroidota bacterium | reverse complement strand
TATTAATTAACTTTAACACAGAAAATATAACTAAGAGTTTAGTGCCAATGGTAAATGAATATTTTTCAGTCTTGCCTAAATAAACTTTGTGTACTTAGTGTCTTAGTGGTTAAAATACCTTCTTATGTGGTTAAATAACAATACTTCTTTCTTCTTAATTGCTGGTCCATGTGTGGTGGAAAGTAAAGAAATTTGTTTTGAGATTGCAGAACATTTAGTTGCCATAACAACTGAATTAAAAATTCCATTTATTTTCAAAGCCTCTTTTAAAAAAGCTAACCGAAGTAAATTAGACTCTTTCACCACTATTGGCGAAGAGAAAGCTTTACAGATTTTAGCAGATGTAAAATCACATTTTAATATTCCAATACTTACGGATGTACACGAAACTACCGATTGCGATAAAGTAAAAGATATTGTTGACATCATTCAAATTCCTGCTTTTTTATGCCGACAAACAGAATTGCTTTTGGCTGCCGCAAAAACAGGGAAAATAGTTAATATAAAAAAAGGACAATTTATATCGGCAGAAATGATGCAATTTGCCGCAGAAAAAGTAGCCTCTACTGGTAATAAAAATATCTGGCTTACAGAGCGCGGTACTCAATTTGGCTACAATGATTTAATCGTTGATTTTAGAAATATACAAACGATGAAAGAGTTTGGTTTTCCTGTAATATTTGATGCCACCCATTCGGTACAACAGCCAAATAAAAGCGAAGGCATTAGTGGCGGAAAGCCTGAATTTATTGATACTTTAGCAAAATGTGCTATTATTTCTGGTGCTAATGGTATTTTTTTAGAAACACATCCAAATCCAAAAGAAGCATTAAGCGATGGTGCAAATATGCTGGCATTAAATGAAGTAAAAGGATTGCTGGAAAAGTTAGTGAAGATTAAAAATGCACTATCCTAAATTCTTTTCTTGCTTTTCATGCAAAACCGCAACAACGATTATCAAGTTTCTAACTTCTAATCTTTCATAATATATTGAATAAGGAAATCGATTTACGAATACTCTTCTAATATTATCAAAAGCAATTTTATGTTCAACCATTTTATCCTGAAGTTGATTGATTTGTAGAATTACTTTATTAACAAAGTCAATACCTAATCCAACTTGTTTGTCTTCGTACCAAGTTTTTGCATTTTTTATATCAAATTTTGCTTTAGTGAGATTTTTATTTTATACATCACAATTCTTTAGCAACATCATTCCATTCTAATAAAACTTCTTCGTGTTTTTTATATTCTTGCACACGAGCGCGTACAAGTTCTTTGTGCCATTCAGGAATAGTATCGTCACTTTCCATTTTCAATAATTTCGCTATTGCATCTACCAACATTCCATCGTTCGTATGTTGAATTTCATTTATAATAATTAATTTCTTCTCAGCTATTGTCATCTGAAATTTTTTTTCTAATTTAATAAAAAAAAATGACTTTATACAGAAAACCTACAACACTTTCAACTCCGTTCTTCTGTTTTTAGCTTTGTTTTCTTCGGTATCATTAGGTGCAATAGGTTGTGTTTCGCCGTAGCCTTTTGCTGTTAATCGTATTTTATCTATTCCCTTTTGGATTAAATAATCCATCACGCTTTCTGCTCTTTTTTGTGATAAAACTTGATTGTATTTTTCATCTCCCTTATCGTCGGTATATCCGCTGATTTCAATTTTTACAGTTGGATTTTTTTGAAGTAATTCTACCAATTTATCTAACTCTACAAAAGATTCAGGCTTTAAATTGCTTTTATCAAAATCAAAAAAAACATTATTTAAGGTGATTTTACTATTTACAGAAATAGGCATCAATAGTATTTCTAATTCATACGGTTTTGCTTGTGAGGTATTTTCTTTCAAATTTATATTTTGTGAATAAAATAAATATCCTTCCTTTTGAACCTGAAACGCCGTGTTTTT
The DNA here is from genome assembly GCA_039797705.1 of Bacteroidota bacterium. Classification (GTDB taxonomy): domain Bacteria; phylum Bacteroidota; class Bacteroidia; order Chitinophagales; family JADIYW01; genus JADJSS01. The sequence continues at coordinate 5,103 of JBDKHK010000140.1, read as the reverse complement.
TCCTAATTCAACAGTTGCAAAAAAGCGTCCATCAGTTGTATATCCTACTGTAAGTAATTTTTTAGTTTCTAAATCAATAATAGTATAATTTACATTCAATAATTTCTTTGTATTAGCATCTTTTACCGTTGCTTTTATATAGGTAATTTTCAAAGGTTGAACGTTTTCTGGCAAATCAAAACTATATAAATCTAAGCCACCGTAACCGCCATCTCTGTTGGAAGAAATAAAAGCAGTTTTGCCATCATAAGAAACGGTCATTCCGTTGTCATCACTATTTGTATTGATAGGAAAACCAATATTTTTTGCTTTGGTCCAACTGCTATCTGTTTTTCTGGAAATAAAAATATCTGCATTTCCCATGCCCGGCCAGCCATTAGAAGTGAAATATAAAGTTTGATTATCTGCATGAATAAATGGACATTGATCATCAAATTTTGTATTGATATTTGGACCCAAGTTTATAGGTTCCGAAAATTTCATATTTTCATCTAAATAACTCACCCAAATATCTCGACCGCCGTAACCTCCTGGTCGATTGCTGGAAAAATACATCGCACGTCCATCCGAAGAAAAACTCGGCTGGGCTTCCCAGTTGGCAGTATTGATAGGCTTCCCGATTCCTTGTGGCACAGACCATTGTCCATTTGTTTTTTTGGAATAATATATATCACAACTTCCATATCCCGTCATTCTATTGCATGCCGTAAAAAATAAAAAATTGCCCGAAGCATCCATCGTGCAAGCGCCTTCATTATCATCCGTATTTACTTGATTGCCGAAAGAAATAGCTGGCGAAAACACCGTATCATTTCTCGAAGAATACAATAAGTCCTCTTGGCGATTAAACATTCTTGTAAAAGTAAACATCTTCCCATCGGGCAATAAATATGGAAAATATTCATCTGCCGAAGTATTGATATTGGAACCTAAATTTTTTGGATTAAAAGGCACTGGATATTTTTGTGCTTCTGTGGAAAAATTGACATTCAAAATAGTTTGTTCTGCCTTAACTGCCGCTTTAGGCGATTTATCTGGTTTTTCTAAATATTTCTCAGCATAATATTTTGCCTTTTCACCGTTATTCTTTTTTATATAAATTTCTGATAAAAGAAATATGGAACGACTAGAAAAATCCTTGGAAGTAGCAGCATTTTCTAATACCTCAACGGCATTGTCATATTGTTTTAATACATAATAATACTCGCCCAATAATTCTTTTGCTTGCGTATATTTAGGCTCTATTTTTATGGCTCTTTTTAATTCTTCTATTGCTTCTTCCCATTGCGTTCTTGCTCCAAAATCTTTTGCTTTAAAATATGCAGCCGTTGCTTTTTCGGGTACTTGCTGCTGAGCAAAAGTTATTAGATAAAAATTAGTAGTTATTAGGAATAACAGAAGTAATTTTTTCATCCTTTTAAATTGTTCAAAAATCATACAATACTATTAACTAATAACCGTAACTATTAATTTTTTACGGAATATCTAAATATTTATGCGTTTGCAGAGAGATATTCCATTCAGGGTGTTGTTTTACATATTCAATTATTAAAGGCAACATTTGGTCTTTTTTACTCCATTCTGTTTGCAGTAACAATTTACAATTTGAAGAAGTAAATTTTCTATTCTGCTCTGCAAAAATAAAATCACTTTTATGAAAGATAATACATTTTAATTCATTTGCTTTTTCAAGAGTTGATTGTAAAGGTGCTTTAAATTTTTTGGGAGAAACACAAATCCAATCTAATCTTCCAGAAATTGGATAAGCTCCAGATGTTTCAATATTTATCTGAAATCCATTTTCTTTTAAGGCGTTTGTCAAATAAGTTAAATCGTACATCAGAGGTTCTCCACCAGTAATAACGATTAATCTTCCTGGATATTTTAGAACTTCATTTACTAAATCATCAATTAGCATTAATTGTTTTTCTTCTACTGTCCACGATTCTTTCACATCGCACCAAACGCAACCCACATCACAACCTGCGAGGCGAATAAAATAAGCGGCATGCCCTGCGTATAAACCTTCCCCTTGAATGGTGTAAAAATGCTCCATTACTGGAATTTGGGTGGCTGGATGGAAGGTCATATTATAGAAGTAAGTAGTGAGTAAAAAGTAGTAAGTATTTTATGTATCAAAAATAAAAAAAAGATTCCCGCTTGTGCGGGAATCACTTTAATATATTTTACCCTGCCACAAATAACGTGGCAAAAAGTTTACATTTTTGGTGCAGCAGCTAAAATTTCTGCGCTGGCTTGTGCCGCATATTTTTTAAAATTCTCATTGAATTTTGTTGCTAATTCTTTTGCTTTTGCGTCATACTCTTCTGCATTCGCCCATGTATTTCTTGGGTTAAAAATTTCACTTGGAACACCTGGGCAAGAAGTTGGAATTTGGAAGTTAAAAATTGGCAATGTTTCAAATTCTACATTTGCCAAACTACCGTTTAATGCTTCAGAAATAATGGCACGAGTATATTTCAAGCTCATGCGTTTTCCAACGCCATAAGCACCGCCAGTCATACCGGTATTTATCAACCAAACATTAGCACCACTTTCTTTTAATTTCTTGCCTAACATTTCCGCATATTTTGTAGGGTGCAAGGGTAAAAATGCTGCACCAAAACAAGCAGAGAAAGTAGTTTGTGGTTCAGTAACGCCTGCTTCTGTTCCAGCTACTTTAGAAGTATAGCCTGAGATAAATAAATACATTGCTTGTTCTTCCGTCAATTTTGAAATTGGAGGTAATACGCCAAATGCATCATAACTTAAAAAGAAAACATTTTTTGGTGTAGAACCTACAGATGGAACTGCGATATTATTGATATGATATAATGGGTAAGAAACACGGGTGTTTTCTGTAACTGTTACATCTTCAAAATTTACTTTATTAGTGCCTTCAAAAAAACGAATATTTTCTAAAATTGCACCCTTTTTAATAGCACGATAAATATCTGGTTCTTTTTCTTCTGTTAAGTCCACGCATTTTGCATAGCAACCGCCTTCAAAATTGAAAACGCCTTCATTGCTCCATCCGTGTTCATCATCCCCAATTAATTTTCTATTTGGATCGGCAGAGAGGGTTGTTTTTCCTGTTCCTGATAATCCAAAAAATAAAGCGGTATCACCATCGTTGCCAATATTAGCAGAGCAGTGCATACTTAATACATTTTTTAAATGAGGTAATTCAAAATTCAACACGGTGAAAATACCTTTTTTGATTTCGCCGGTATAACCACTACCACCTATTAAGATAGTTTTTTTAGTAAAATTAATAATAGAAAAGTTATGTTGACGAGTATTGTCTTCCTTACATGCCATATAGCTGGGTGCACATAAGATTGTCCATTGTGGTTCAAAAGATTGAATTTGCTCTTCTGTTGGGCGGATAAACATATTGTCTGCAAATAAACTTGCCCATGGTGTTTCGGTTACAACACGAATGTTGATTTGATAATTTTCATCGGCACAAGCTTTTACCTCCCGAACAAAAATTTCATTTTTGCTATCCAAATGTGCAATGACCTTGGCTTCCAATGCATCAAATGCTTCTGGAGAAAAGGGTTGGTTGATATTATTCCAGTCAACAGAATTTTCTGTTAAAGCATCTTTTACGGTAAATTTATCTTTTGGAGAACGTCCAGTAAATTCACCAGTATCAATACATAAAGCACCTGAATCATTTAGAACTCCTAAATTAAGTTCTAAAGTTCTTTGAATAAGTGCATCACGTGAAATGTTCCAATTGGCTGTTGTGTTTTTAAAACCGAGTTTTGTCAAAGTTGAAGAAGGATTCTTGACACCTGTATCGTTCATAATAATTGTGATTTGTTTATGCTCCCAAAAATAAGAAATTTTGCTTTTAATAAATAGATGTAACTATTTAGTAATACAAAAATATTTATTACAATCTTATTAATAATCAATGGTTTGCAAACGGGTAAAATGTTATTTCCACATGATTTTTGTCATGTGGAAATGTTGTCTTTATAAATGGCAATAAAAAAGCCTGTTCAATTAAGAACAGGCTTTTAATATAAGGACTAAAAAATATCGGAATATTATTTTCCTCCTTCCATTTTTGATTTTAAATCAGAAAGAGCACTCAAATCGCCTAAGGTAGATTTTTCTACTTTGCTATTTGTTTTTTCTACTGCTTCTTTGGTTTTTTTAGCTACTGCTTTTTTCTCACCGTCAACAGTTTTCTTTTCTTCCAATTTAGCATCTTCACTTACACGTGTATGAGAAACGATAATACGTTTGTCATCACGGTCAAATTCTAATACTTTAAAAGGTAATATTTCTTCTACTTCTGCTAATTTGCCATCTTCTTTTTTGATGTGACGAGTAGGTGCAAATGCTTCTATTCCGTAAGGTAATTGAACTACTGCTCCTTTGTCTTCGCGTTTTAAGACAGTAGCTTCATGTGTAGAACCTACTGGGAATAATGATTCAAAAGTATCCCAAGGATCTTCTTCTAATTGTTTGTGTCCTAAAACGATTTTTTTGTTTTCAGCATCTATTTCCAACACTACAACATCTAATTCATTTCCAACTTTTGTAAATTCAGATGGATGGTTGTAGCGTTTTGTCCAAGATAAATCAGAGATATGAATCATACCGCCTACTACTTCGTCTAATTCTACAAATACGCCGTAAGGAGTAATGTTTTTTACTTCTCCTTTCAATTTAGTTCCAACAGGATATTTATCTGCGATATGTTTCCAAGGATCTTCTTGCATTTGTTTTAAGCTCAAAGACATTTTGCGTTCCTCTTTATCTAAGGTTACTACCAATGCTTCGTATTCGTCGCCCAATTTAAAGAAGTCACGAGAGTTGATAGGTTGGTTGCTCCAAGTTACTTCTGAAACGTGGATTAAGCCTTCTACTCCTGGAACTATTTCTAAGAAAGAGCCGTAATCTTCGATGTTAACGATTTTACCTTTTACTTTAGAACCTACTTCAATTCCTTCTGGTAAAGAATCCCAAGGATGTGGTTGTAATTGTTTTAAACCTAAAGAGATACGTTTTTTATTATCGTCATAATCAATTACTACTACTTGTAATTTTTGATCCATTTTCAATACTTCATTTGGATGATTG
>JBDKHK010000139.1:0-5212 GCA_039797705.1 Bacteroidota bacterium | reverse complement strand
ATCTAGAGCTGCTAAAGATTTATTAAAATGATCATTTAACATTTCTTTTTTATTTTGAGGTAATGAATCAAGATTTATTTTTTTTGCATCATTAATTGCAATTTTTATTTTAGCCCCGTCTTTGTCATAAAGATTAAATGTATAATCTAATAAACATCGCTCAAGACGAGGATTGGTTGGGGGTGGTGATAAATCAGATGTTAAATAACTACGCGTAGGAACGTAATTTGATAGTGCTGGCCAATAGCAGGCAATAAATAAACCTATTAATTGCAAACATATGAAAGGAACAGCTCCTTTCCATATGTCTAATGTTGTAATTGAAGGCGGAGCAACTCCTCTTAAATAAAATAAAGAAAATCCGAAAGGAGGAGTTAAAAATGATGTTTGCATATTAACGCCTACCATTACTCCAAACCAAAGCGCAGTTACATTTGCCTCAGGATTTGCAAGTAAAATTGGAGCAATTATTGGAACAACAATAACTGCGATTTCAATATAGTCGATAAAAAATCCCAGTATAAATATAATGAACATCACAACCCAAAACTGTGTCCAAAAACCTCCAGGAAGATTTTTTAAAAAATTCGTAATAACCTCATCTCCTCCAAAACCCCTAAATGCTGCAGTAAGCATAGCTGCACCAATTAAAATAATAAAAACCATTGTTGTTGTTAGAGCTGTTTCGGTAGTAACGTACTTTAAAATATCCTCAGCTTTATAAACTCTCCAAAAACTCCAAACTAAAGAAATAATAAGCGCAATAACAAATATTGTACTGACTGCTAATCCTATCAGCTGATAATTATTTGTAATATTTTTAATATTTAAATTTAAGCTAAAATGTAAAATCAGTATTCCAATGCTTGAAATTGTTGCAATAATTGTTGGAGTATAAGTATGTTTTTTATTTGGATATAATTTGTAACTGGCCATTACTGTTGAGCCTAAAGCGCCTATAGCTCCAGCCTGATTAACCGTTGCAACTCCAAATAAGATTGATCCTAAAACAACAAAAATTAATAATACTGGAGGAAGTAAAGTTGAAGATACTTTTATCCAAAACTCTTTATCAAATCCTTTTTTATTTGGAATTGCAGGAGCAGAATTCTTTATGAATATTGCGTGAATTAAAACATATGCGGCATATAAAAAAACTAAAAGCAAACCTGGAATGATTGCACCAAGAAACATTTCCCCAGCACTTGTTGACTCTACATTTAAAAAGCCAGGCATTAAAGACTCGCCGTTGAATCCTTGATATAAAGTTTTTCTAATATTGTCCGCTATATCAGATGCATTAGAAAGCTGATCTGCCACAATAATCAGAACTACAGATGGCGGTATAATTTGTCCTAATGTTCCAGAGGCTGTAATTATTCCTGTAGCTAAATTTTTATTATATTTAGCTTTTAGCATTGATGGTAAGGATATAAGTCCCATAGCAATAACAGTTGCTCCAACAATACCTGTTGTAGCTGCCAATAAACCACCAACTAAAACCACAGAAATTCCAAGTCCTCCAGGGATGCTTCCGAATAATTGACCCATTGTGTTTAATAAGTCTTCAGCTATTCGAGATCGTTGTAGTACTAATCCCATGTAAATAAATAATGGAATCGCTATCAAAGTATCTCTATTAACGTCCCAATAAGCGCCTCTAAAATTATTAATTCCAACACTTATCCATTCCGCCGGACCTTCATTTATAAAATAAGCATGAGTATTTCCCTCAATAATAAAACCAAGTAGAGCAGCAATAAAAATTGCTATAACTCCAGCGCCAGGCAAAGCAAATCCTACTGGAAAACCTGTGCCAAGGGCTGCCATCATAATTAAAACTAGAATGAATATAAAAAGTACTTCCATCAATTACACTTAATTTTTTTTATAAATTTTATTTGCATTAAATAAAATGTAGCTTGCAAATTGAATAATCATAGTCACTGCAAATACTCCTAAAAAACCTGCCATCATATATTTTACATAAAGACCGGCTGTCGCTTGACTGGTAACTTCAAAATTAACAATTGGAGAATTGATAGTACTAGATCTTCCTTCCATTCCGTATATCATTACCAATGCACAAAGAGGTATGCCAAAAAAAGCTGAACCAATAATATTTAGTAAAGCTTGAGTTTTTTCTTTTGCTTTAGCATATAAAATATCGACGCGAACATGACCTTCTTTTACAAGTGTATGGGCGCTACCTAATAAAAACAATGCTGCATACCAATATCTTACTAGGTCGCCCATAAAAGTTTGTTCGTAAGAATAAACAAATCTAGAAATTACAATTAAACCTTCAGCAATCACTACAAGAGTAGCAAGCCAAACAAATCCAATTTTTTTATTATAAAATGCAATAATAAAACCTAAAAGTGCAATTGGAGCGTGGATAAATTTAATTCGATTTTGAGGACTTGATAAAAATAAATGAATTTTTTCACTAATATTATTTTGAATAATTTTTTCAACAACAGAAAACGAAATAATAAAATCAACTATTCCGACAATTAGAGCAGTCCAAAAAACAGCATTAACTATGTATGAGGATATTGCTGATAAAGCTTCCGAGTCTTGCTGTAGTGACCTTTTATTAAAATAATAAACTAATATAAAAGGAATAAAAACTGCAGAAAAATAAATAAATAATTGAATATAAGATAAATATAAATTTTTTATATCATTTACATTAGTTTTTATAAAAATTTTATCTGTGCCTGGCCAGCCTAGATAATAAGTTAAAATATTATTAATTAAAAAAGCAAACGTTAAAGAGGTTACAAGATAACAAAATATCCTAACTATTTTTGGCGCCGAAAACATAGGTGGCAATATTTATAGTGGGGTTTGTTAACCCCACTATGGATTGTTAATTAAATACCTAGCACTCTATTTCTCTGCGCAACGTATGCCTGATCAGCAATTTTGTTCCAAGCACCAAGTTCAAGTCGTGCTTTATGGAAACTTTGAACTACTCTTTTTCCCATATCGCTACTTGCTTGATTTTCAGAATCAACTTCTTTTGCAGCTTTGCCGAAAGCGTCATAGATTCTATCGCTAACTCTTCTTAGTTGAACACCATGATTGTTAACAAGTCTTTTTAATGCTTCGCCATTTTTAGCATTAAATTCTGACATCATTATTTCATTTTCAGCAGTTGCTGCTGTTTCAATAAGTAATTGATCAGTTTTAGAAAGATTTGATAACCATGATTTATTGACACCAATAGAAAGCATTGAACCTGGTTCATGAACACCTGGGTAGTAATAAAATTTTGCAGCTTCATAGAATTTTAAAGCTTCATCATTCCATGGACCTACCCATTCAGTAGCATCAATTGCTCCAGACATTAATTGCTCGTAAATTTGTCCACCTGGGACGTTAACGACTGAGACTCCAAGTTTAGACATCATTTGACCTCCAACTCCAGGAATACGCATTTTTAAACCTTTTAAATCTTCCGGAGTGTTGATTTCTTTTCTAAACCATCCCTGCATTTGTACGCCTGTGTTTCCGCACATAAATGGTTTAATATTAAATTTTCCTGAAAGTTCATCCCATAACTGTTGTCCACCAGCAAAACGTATCCAAGCATTAAATTCTGTATAGGTTAATCCCATTGGAACTGAACAAAAGTAGCCAAAAGCTTTTTCTTTACCTGTCCAATAATATTCAGCACCGTGGTAAATTTGAGCATCACCTTTTCCTACAACATCAAATACATCGAATGCGCCAACGCGCTCACCTGCTGAATAGTAATTAATTTTAATTCTACCATCCGTTATTGCTTCAACTCTTTGAGCAAATCTTCTTGCTCCTGTATCAAGACCCGGTAGATTTTTTGGCCAAGTAGAAACCATAACAGCTTCAGTTTTAGACTGAGCTATCGCGGGTGCAGCTAAAGTTGTTGCGGCTACCGCAAGCCCTGTTGTAGCTACAGCTCCTTTAATAAATTTTCTTCTAGAAGAAACTTTTGATTTCTTCATATTTTTATTTTCATCTAACATTAATAATCCCCTTATTTTGTTGTTAAGATTTATTAATTTAATCATACAAAACAAAAAGCTACAATTGATGTTTCTTATGTAAAAAGTTTATATTTTATCTGTTATAATATTTGATAATTCAATTTTAGATTGTATAAAATAATCATGAATTTAGAAAAAACAATTTTAGTGACAGGATCAACTAGTGGAATTGGTCTTGCTATTACAGAAAAATTTTATGGTGAATATTACAATGTTGTTATTGTGGGTAAAGCAAAGACAATTGTTATAAATAAATTAAAAAAAAATTTTGATAAAGACCGATCTTTAATTTTAAATTTAGATCTTACAAAAGTTAATAATATTAAAAAATTAATATCTGCCGCCAATAAAAAATTTAAAAAAATTGATGTTCTTGTTAATTGTGCTGGCATGCAAGTAGTGTCTCCTTTAGAAAAATATTCAGAAGATATTTGGAGAAAGTTAGTTGATATTAATCTTAATGCTGCTTTTTATATGACAAAGTATATTTTACCTGTAATGCGAAAGAATAAATGGGGGCGCATTATTAATATTGCATCTACACATGGTTTAATTGGTTCAGTCAATAAATCTGCTTATACCGCATCTAAGCATGGAATTGTTGGCCTTACTAAAGTAACAGCATTAGAAACCGCTAAAGAAAAAATTACTTGTAATTCTATTTGCCCAGGATTTGTCCTTACTGAATTTATTCAAGATCAGATTGATGTGCTTGCTAAAAAATTTAAATTATCTAATGCAAAAGCACAGATTAAACTTCTTCAAGACAAACAACCTTCATTGAGATTTGTACAAAAAACTCATATTGCAGATTTAATTTATTTTTTGTGTTCAGATAGCGCATCAGAAATTACAGGAGCTAATATTCCAATTGATGGTGGTTGGACTGCTCAATAATAATTATTATAATCCAAGTTCTTTATTTAAAATATTAGCACCATCAGCAAGAGCTTTCATTTTTGCATTTGCTACATCTTGAGAAAAAGTAACTAGTCCACAATTAGTGCAACCTAAAATATTTTTAGGTTCAGCAAATTTAATCGCCTTTCTTAAAATATTAGCAACTTGCTCAGGTGTTTCAATTTTTTTTGTACCAACATCAATAGCTCCTACTAGAATTTTTTTACCCTTTAACAATGCTATTAAATCCATTGGAACTTTTGAATTTTGACATTCTA
>JBDKHK010000138.1:0-4811 GCA_039797705.1 Bacteroidota bacterium | reverse complement strand
AGCTGCGCACTGTTCTTGTTTGAACAGAAAAAGAGGGGAATTCATAAAGGTGTTCTTGAAATTTTGCAAATGTTTGAGGGTCTAATAGTTTAATAAATGCTGTTGGTTTATTGGGAGTAGTACGCATAATTTCATCTAATTTTTTGCGTACATATTGTACATCGGTTCCCAAAAGTTCACAAAGTTTTAAGGTGTCTAATTCTTTTGTAATATTCCATTGTACTAAAATATCATATACAGCATCGTTGTAAACCATTACTTTTCCTTTTCTGTCTATCATTAAGCCTCTTGAAGGGTAAATAGTGGTTTTTTTTACAACGTTGTCGTGTGCTCTTAGTTTGTATTCAGGAGTTAATACTTGTAAAAAGAATAATTTTATAATAAGAATAGTAGTAGCAATGTATATTGCTTTTCTGAGAATGCCACTGTCATTATTATTACTATGTTTCATGTGTTGTACTACTGAATATTTCTCTTAAAAGAAAAGCAAATCATCCATACCAATGTTAAAGAACCGGCAAGGCTGATAAGAATCTTAAATATAGTAGAGAAAAAGTTAGTAAAAGAAAAAACTTCTAAAAAGAAATATAAAAAATGGTGGATAGAGAACATGATTAAGGAATAGTAGAAAAACCAAATAAACCCTTGTTGTGAAAGGCTTGGAACATCTAATTTTCCCCATCCTGAGCGGGGTTGAAAGGTGTCTAAAACAAAGCTTCTGGAATAACCTACTGCTGTAAGTGCAGCGGTATGTAATCCGCCACCATTACTAAAAATATCAATAATTAAACCAGCCATAAAGGATAAAATTAAGACGCTTAATCGTGGTGTAAATACTGGCAATAGAATAATAGCAAGTGGAACAATCATAATGTATGCACGCCCGATGGGTAATTCATTTAATAGTAATACTTGTACCGCTATCAGCAATATAAATCGAATGGTATTGGTTAAAATGAATTTACTATTCATTGCTAATTTGTTTTTCTAATGCATCTAATTCTTTTTTCTTTTCATTTTTTACTACATATACATAGCGTAAGGAACTAACATCGTTGGTTAGTTTTACATCTACATTAAAAAAACTGGTGCTTTCATCTGGTTCTAAACTTTTTACAATGGCTACGGGTAAATCTGGAGGAAAAATAGATGAAAACCCAGCCGTTATAATGGTGTCATTTTTTTTGATGGGTAAAGTTTTGCTAAATCCATCTACTTGTAAAATGAATGGATTGTCACCTTTCCAATTTAAATTGCCAAGCGCATTTGTTTTTTTATGTCGAACTCCAATGAGTGTTTTTACACTTATGACAGAAATGGCTAAAGAGAAATGTTCTGAAACATTGGTGATAATACCAACTACACCATTGCTACTGATTACACCTAGTCCTTTTTGAATTCCATCAATAGTGCCTTTGTCAATGGTTATATAATTGACACTCTTATTAATGCTGTTGTTTACAATATTTGCAGGAATATAATTGAAACGATAAGTGTTGGCATTTTTAAGGAGAGAGGAGTCAATTGGTATATTATTTTGAAGGGTCAATTGTTGTTTTAATTGAGCATTTTCTTTCAATAAAATTTCATTGTTTTTTCCGAGATGAATGAATGTGTTGATACCGTGAGCATATTCCATAATAGTTCCGGTAATGGTTCCAGAGGTATTTAAAAAACGTACTTCTTGATATTTATGAGATTTATAAACTAAAGTAAGTGCAAAAATTTCTAATAACACAAAAGTAATGAGTACATAAAAACGAGAGAGTAAGTAATATATGCCACGCATAATGCTATTAGCTCATCAAAAAGGTGTAACGGTGTCTGTTTTTTAGTGCTATACCAGTTCCACGTACTACTGCACGAAGTGGATCGTCGGCTATTTGTACTGGTAATTTTGTTTTCATGGCTATTCGTTTGTCCAAACCACGTAACAATGCGCCACCGCCGGTTAAGTAAATTCCTTTTCTATAAATATCAGAAGCCAACTCTGGAGGAGTAGATTCTAAGGCTTTCATGATAGCTTCTTCTATTTTTGAAATAGATTTATCTAAGCAACCTGCAATTTCTGTATAAGCAACTGTTACTTGCTTAGGAATCCCCGTTAATAAGTCACGCCCGTGTACCGCAAAATCTTCTGGTGGATTTTCTAAATCTTGAAGGGCAGAACCCACGTGTATTTTTACTTGCTCGCCGGTACGTTCTCCAATTAATATATTATGCTGACGTCTGATATATTCTACAATATCCAAAGTAAAATCATCGCCTGCTACGCGGATAGATTGGTCTGTAACGATACCAGACAAAGCAATCACTGCAATATCCGTAGTACCGCCACCGATATCAATAATCATATTGCCTTCGGGTAATTCTACATCTAACCCAATTCCTAAAGCACCCGCCATTGGCTCATGAATTAGGTAGCGTTCACGAGCATTAGCATGTTCGGCGCTTTCAATTACTGCACGTTTTTCTACTTCTGTTACGCCAGATGGAATACAAATCACCATAGTTAGAGAAGGACGAAACCAACGGCTTTTTTCTGTCATCATGGCTATTAATCCACGAATCATAGCTTCGGCAGCTGTAAAATCGGCAATTACGCCATCTTTCAGCGGTCGGATAGTTTCAATATTTGCATGTGTTTTTTCATGCATCATCATTGCCTTTGTACCTACTGCTATTACCTGATTTGTTTTCTTGTCTATAGCAACAATGGATGGTTCATCCACTACTACTTGATCTTTATAAATAATCAGCGTATTTGCTGTTCCTAAGTCTATCGCAATTTCTTTATTCAGAAAGCTAAATAATCCCATTTTTATCCTCTTAAACTATTGTAAATATAAAGAAACAAAAGTAAGACATATAAACGACATTATAATAGTACAACAAAAATTTAATTTTTGTTAGCAAATAGCTTTGTAATGGTTAAGGCAAAGTAATATTCTATTTAATTAAATATAATTTTAGAATAAAAAGAATATGTTTATTTCCCTCGATAAATGCAACCACTGCTGGTGGTTTCGTTCACTTCTATTTTGGATAATAAGGGCAAAAGAGGTTTCATTTTATCCCATATCCATACAGCCAATTTTTCACACGTTGGATTTTCTAATCCTTCTATATTGTTTAACATAGAATGGTCTAATTGATTTAATATCGGAGTGAATACGTCTTTGATGTCTGTAAAATCCATTACCCAACCTATTTCGGGGTCGAGTTCGCCATTTATAGAAAGTTTGACACGATAAGAATGCCCGTGTATGTTTTTGCAAGGATGATTATCGCCAACATTGGGCAAGAAATGTGCTGCTTCAAATCTAAATTCTTTATATATTTCCATAAATTACTTGGATGTATGATGTTATTAAACGCACAAAAATAATAAAAATTTGGATTTATACTTGATACATGCTTTCAATCGCTGCTTTATATACTTCGTTTACTACTTTTCTCTTTGGTTTCATTGTTGGGGTTAATTCACCGCTTTCCACTGTCCATTCTTTAGGTAAAAGCACAAATTTTTTCACTTGTTCCCATTTGCCAAAATCAACATTAAATTTATTTATCTCTTGCTGTAATAATGCAATTACTTTGGCATCTTTTACCATAGCTTCGCTATTAGCAAAACTTAAATTTTGTGATTTAGCCCAATTTTCTACTTCTTGAAAAGAAGGAACTATTAATGCAGAAACAAATTTCTTGTTGTCATCGCCTACAATCATAATTTGCTCAATGTAGGGGCTTTCTTTCATTTTGTTTTCTATCACTTGCGGTGCCACATATTTTCCGCCGGCAGTTTTAAATAATTCTTTTTTCCTATCGGTGATTTTGAGAAATTTATTGCCGTTTTGTTCTTTCCATTCGCCAATATCTCCTGTGTGAAACCAACCGTCTTTATCTATTGCTTCAGCTGTTAATTCAGGTTGTTTGTAATAGCCTTTCATAATGTTATCACCTTTTGCCAAAATTTCACCATCTTCTGCAAAACGTATTTGAATGCCTGGCAATGGTAATCCTACGGTGCCAATGCAGCGTTCTTTTTCATCTACACGGTTGCAAGATAATACTGGAGCAGTTTCTGTTAATCCGTAACCTTCAATAATATCAATGCCTGCAGCCGTAAATAAAGTGATTAAACGAGGTTGCATAGCGGCGGCACCTGTGATGATAAATTGCACATTTCCTCCCAATGCTTCTTGCCATTTAGTAAAAATTAATTTACGTGCAATAGCTAATTGTACAGAATAGCATAAACTTTTTGGCTTTCCAATTTCGTATTTAGCACCCACTTCCATCGCCCAAAAGAAAAGTTGTTTTTTTGCGCCTGTTAATGCATTTCCTTTTGCAATAATTTTGTCATACACCTTTTCCAACATACGAGGGACGGTTGTAAAACAATATGGTTTTACTTCTATTAAATTCTCTCCAATTTTTTCTAAATTCTCAGCATAATGAATATGGATTCTAAAGGCAAGATAAGCATAGAATACCATGCGTTCAAAGCTATGGCAAAGTGGGAGAAAGCTTAAAGATTTTTCGCCTTCTCCAAAATTAATGACTTGACGTACCGCATGAATATTGCTCATAATATTTTTATGCATCAACATCACTCCTTTAGGATTTCCGGTAGTTCCGGAAGTATAAATGATAGTGGCAATATCTTCTTCTGTTATAATTTTTTTCTTTTCGCTAATAGTTTTTTCATCTACTGTTTTAGGAAGAGAATCAATAAAATGTTTTGTATTTGGTAAAGCATCAAAAGAATAAATGTCTTTGAAAGAAGCAATTCTGCCCAATAATGGTTT
>JBDKHK010000137.1:0-8732 GCA_039797705.1 Bacteroidota bacterium | reverse complement strand
AAAACTTACCACGCCAACGGCAAACTTTTACTCACTTCTGAATATTTTATTTTAGATGGTGCAATTGGTTTAGCGTTGCCTACAAAATTTGGTCAATCTTTAACGGTAGAAAATTCAGAAGAAAATGGTATCCAATGGAAAAGTTTAGATAATGAAAACAAGATTTGGTTGGAAGCAAAATTTTCTGAACAATTAGAAATTATTTCTACCAACAATAATGAAATTGCTCAGACACTTCAATCTATCTTGCAAAAATCTCAAATCTCAAATCTCACCTCTCAAATCTTAACAAAACTCGATTTTCCAAACAATTGGGGCTTAGGTTCTTCTTCCACTTTAATAAGTTTAATAGCGCAATGGACGAATGCGAATCCATACCAATTGTTAGAAAAAACATTTGGTGGCAGCGGCTATGATATTGCTTGCGCCACTGCAAAAAGTGCAATCATATATCAACTCACAACTCACAACTCACGACTCACGACTGAAATAAAATATCGACCAACATTTACAGAACATCTTTACTTCGTTCATCTCAATAAAAAACAAAACTCACGAGATGGCATTCAGCATTACAGAAATCTAACAATAGACAAATCGGAAATTATAGAACAAATTTCTGAACTTACTCAAAAAATAATTCATGCAAACGAGTTAGATGAATTTTGTTATTACTTAGAAGTTCACGAAAACATTATTTCAAAAGCACTGAATCTGCAAAAAGTAAAAGATATTTATTTTCAAGATTTTCCGGGAACGATTAAATCTCTGGGCGCATGGGGCGGTGATTTTGTATTAGTAGCCAGCAATGAAAATACTGAATTATTAGAGCACTATTTTTCTTCAAAAGGGTTTCCAACATTACTTCGATATGAAGAAATGATTTTGTAGAACCACTTCATTTTTTTACATGCTTTAAATTTTGTATATTGCGCAGTTGCAAAAAATGGAGGCTATTGGCACTGCTTTTGCAAAAATATAATACATTATGAAGATTACAGGCATCAAAGAACGCGCAGAAACGGCGAAGCAATTATATCCATATCAAGAAGAATATATACAACGCATTTTTCAACACTTGAATGAAAATGAAAAACGTGAAAATATTATTTTTCAACTACCTACCGGAGGAGGAAAAACACTTATTTTTGCTGAAATAGCAAGAAAATATATTGAAGAACATCAGCGAAAAATTCTTATTCTAACTCATAGAATTGAACTATTAAGACAAACTACAAGAGCGTTGGAGGAAGCTGGTATTCATTGTAAATTGATTACTAGTGAGGTAGATGAAGTTTCCGACCAAGAAGGGTATTTGTGCTTTTTGGCAATGGTAGAAACATTAAATAATCGACTGAAAGGAGATGAAGATTATTTAAAAGATATTGATTTTGTAATTGTGGACGAAGCACATTATAATTCCTTTCGAAAAATATTTCATTACTTCAGAAATGCAGTAATACTGGGAGTAACTGCTACGCCATTAAGTTCCAATCAAAGCCTACCACTCCAACAAAATTACCGAAAACTCATCATCGGAGATTCTATAAAGGAATTAATTGGAAATGGATACCTTAGTAATGCCATCACTTATACCTATGATGTACATTTAGGCGGGCTAAAAGTTGGTATTGACGGGGATTATACGGTAAGTTCCTTAGATAGAATTTATATGCATTTTGATATGCATGAGAAATTATTAAAAGCCTATCAAGAAAAAGCCAAAGGGAAGAAAATTTTAATTTTCAACTCATCGGTAGCTACTTCAAAATCGGTAGAAAAATTCTTTTTAGGACAAGGAATTGCCGTACGCCACTTAGACAGCACCAGCAATAAACAAGAACGAAAAGAAGTATTACAATGGCTAAAAGATACACCAGATGCGATTGTAACTTCTGTGGGAATTCTTACAACAGGATTTGACGAACCAACAGTGGATTGTATTATTTTAAATCGTGCTACACGTTCCCTTACTTTATATCATCAAATGATTGGACGTGGTAGCCGACGATTGCCAAATAAAAGTGAATTTTCTGTCATTGATTTAGGAAATAATGCACGACGCTTAGGACTTTGGCAAGATTATATAGATTGGAGAGATGTATTTGTTAATCCAGAGAAATTTTTGGAGCATTTATATGAACGGGAAATACGGATGGAAAAAGGATTAATATATGATTTACCAGATGCCGTAAAAGAGCTTTTCCCCAATACATCAGATTTTAATTTTGATATGGAAAAAGAATATTATCAATTATACAACAAGGGTAAAAAAACGCTCGATGCCATAGAAATATCAATAGAAAACCATTATCAGAGAATTATAGCAAATGCTACTAATTATTTAGATGCTTTGCCACTTATTAATGCTTTACAAGATGAAATTCAATATAGATTGAATGTGTATATTTCTTGTTTAAGTAAAGCCACTAAGAATTACTTCAATTACTTATTGGAAAATTACAATGAAAAATTACATCTAAAATTAAAAACGAATTTGCCTTTTAGCGAAGAATAAAAAGGCATCTATTTTTGTCCTTTGTTTTTTCT
The DNA here is from genome assembly GCA_039797705.1 of Bacteroidota bacterium. GTDB lineage: Bacteria > Bacteroidota > Bacteroidia > Chitinophagales > JADIYW01 > JADJSS01. The sequence continues at coordinate 6,182 of JBDKHK010000137.1, read as the reverse complement.
ATAGTGTCTCATAAAAACAACAAGATGAATGGCAGAAAATACTAAAGAGAATATAAATAATCCGGTGTCAGGAGTTTCTGCTGTTTTATGATGTATAAATGCTATTGCAATTAATATTATCGTACAAATTAATCCTGAAGCACTGATAATATAAGCCTGTCTGTTGCTTTCTTCTCCTTTCGCCAATAAACTATGTTTTATGCCATAAGCAATATATAAATCGAATCCGATTATCATCCATACCAAAAGTCGAATCCATGTATCTAATGGAAGAAAAACCATCATAAATAGGCAAGTAAAAATTCCTAAAATGGGAACTAATGGAACCAATGGTGTACGGAATGCTCTGGGTGCATCGGGCATTCTTACTCGCAAAATCATTACGCCCAAACAGACTAAAATAAATGCAAATAAAGTACCAATACTGGTCATTTCTCCTACTACTCTTCCTGGAACAAAGGCTGCGAATAAACTTACAAAAAATGCAAACAGCATGTTCGATTTTGCCGGAGTATGATGTTTTGGATGAATATCAGAAAATACTTTTGGAATTAGTCCATCACGACTCATAGAAAAGAACACGCGAGATTGACCTAGTAACAATACCAATATAACGGAGCAATATCCCGCAAGGATGGCAACAATTACCCCTTGTTTTAACCAAATATAAGGAGTGTGTTCGATAGCCACAGCAACTGGCGCAATTCCATCTTGCCCTTTAAATTCGTTATAGTTAGCCAATCCTGTCATCACATGTGCAAACAAGATGTATAAAATGGTACACAAAAACAGAGAACCCAAAATACCAATCGGCATATCTCGTTTTGGATTTTTAGTTTCTTGTGCTGCCGTAGAAACAGCATCAAACCCTATGTATGCAAAAAACACAATGGCGGCGGCTCGTACAATTCCACTCCAGCCATATTCGCCAAATTTTCCTGTGTTCTCTATAATATATGGTATGTGATTTTGTGGATTCATGTATTTCCATCCTAAAATAATAAAAGCAAAAACTACCACTAATTTTAAAAGAACTATGAAAGAAGTAAAGTTGGCAGATTCTTTTATCCCCTTTGCTAAGATAAAGGACATTAATACGACAATAAAAACTGCTGGTAAATTAATAATACCCGAAACAATGGTTCCATCTGCTAAAGTTGCAGAATCAAAAGGCGACATTATTAATTGTACGGGTAAATTAATGCCCAAATTAGCAAAAAATTTTACTAAATATCGGCTCCAGCTAATGGCAACAGTAGCTGCGCCAACTGCATATTCTAATACTAAATCCCAACCAATAATCCATGCTATGAACTCGCCCATGGTAGCATAAGAATAAGTATAAGCACTGCCGGCAATTGGAATCATTGACGCAAATTCAGCATAACATAAACCCGCAAATGCACAACCAACTCCTGCAATAATAAAAGAAATCGTTACAGCGGGTCCTGCATTATAGGCGGCTGCCCCACCTGTGATAGAAAAGAGCCCAGCACCAATAACAACCCCAATTCCAAGGGCAATTAAACTACCCGCACCAAGTGTTCTTTTTAATCCCTTTTCGGAACTATCCGCTTCTTTTAATAATTGTTGTAATGATTTTTTTGCGAATAAATTAGCCATACATTCAATTTGGTCCTGTAATTAATTAAAAAATAAAATTGAAGATATGTAAAATAGGCTATATATACATACGTTTCAGCTGCTAAATATTCATTTTTACAAATATTTTTCGCCTTTCTTTGCTTTTATGTCGCGGGTAAATTCCTTTATACGCTGCTCTTCATCTTTGTTGCAAATCAATAATACGTCTTCGGTATCTACCACTATATAATTCTCTAATCCCTGAATAACTACTAATTTATTATCTGGAACATTGATAATATTATTCGAAGAATCATATACTACAACGTTTTTCCCGTTCACGGCATTATTCAGATAATCTTTTTCTTTTTCTGCAAATAATGATGCCCATGTTCCTAAATCACTCCACCCAAAACTGGAAGGCAACGTATATACATTATCTGCTTTTTCCATAATTCCATAATCGATGGAAATACTCGGGCAGGTGATAAACGCTTTTTCTACGGCATTGTTTTCATCGGCTGAAAGCATAGATGGCTCTGCTTCAACAAAAGCATCATATACTTCCAAAAGATTTTTTTCTAATGATTGCAAAATACTTTTTACATTCCAAATGAAGATTCCGGCATTCCAAACAAAATCACCACTGTCTATAAATTGTTTGGCTACTTCTTTTTTTGGTTTTTCGGTAAATGTTTTTACTTTATGAATACCCTCACTGGCGGCTGCTTCAAAATATTGTATATATCCATATCCTGTATCTGGGCGTGTAGGCCGTATGCCCAACGTGCACAATGCATTATTTTTAGAAACAAAATCGGTTGCTAAATCTGTAATCCGGACAAACTCCTCTTCATTAAGAATGATATGATCGGAGGGTGCTACTATAATATTAGCCTCCGGATTTATTTTGTGAATTTTAAAAGCACTATATGCTATACACGGAGCGGTGTTTTTTCTGGCAGGTTCTGTTAAGATTTGCTCGTCCGTAATATCTGGCAATTGTTCCTTTATAAGCTCAATATAATCAGTATGGGTAAGAATAAAAATATTCTCTTTTGGACAAATTTTCAAAAAACGGTCATAAGTAGCTTGTATAAGCGTTCTGCCGGTTCCTAAAATATCTAAAAATTGTTTGGATTTTGCTGTTCTACTGGCGGGCCAAAAACGGCTTCCAATTCCTCCCGCCATAATGGCTGCATAGGTATTCTTATTCATGGTTGGCGCAAAGATAATTAATTTTAATGAAGCAAAAAAAACTGAAAATTAATAAGTATTTTGATTTAAATCAACATTATTTTCACATTTATAGTTCAATACAATTAAATAAAAATTAGATAAAGAATTTTAACACTCGAAGACAGCAGAATTTGGTATTTTTGATTATATTAAAGTTGTAAACACGTTCTTTTGTTATATTGAGAACATTTTTATTCTAATTATTTAAAACAATTTATGAGTATCCAGCCAGCATCTATATCAGGAGCGTTAAAAGAGTATTTTGGATTTGAAAAATTTAAAGGAAATCAACTAGAAATAATAGAAAATATTCTTTCTCAAAATGATACATTTGTTATCATGCCAACAGGAGGCGGTAAATCTTTGTGTTATCAACTACCGGCAATCATGTCCGAAGGAACAGCCATCATCGTTTCTCCATTAATTGCCTTGATGAAAAATCAGGTTGATTTAATACGTGGTTATAGCAGTACAGATAATATTGCGCATTTCATCAACTCACAAATGAACAAGGCGCAAATAACTAACGTAAAAAATGATATTATTTCAGGGAAATGTAAACTATTATATGTTGCCCCAGAGTCATTGGTGAAACAAGAAAACATTGATTTTTTAAAAACCATAAAAATATCCTTTGTAGCAGTAGATGAAGCACATTGTATTTCAGAATGGGGGCACGATTTTCGTCCGGAATATCGAAAAATAAAAGGAATGTTGAACGACATAGAAGGAAATATTCCTATTGTTGCTTTGACGGCTACCGCAACTCCAAAAGTACAATCAGACATTGTAAAAACATTGGGCATGGTAAAGCCTAAAATTTTTATTTCTTCCTTTTTGCGAGATAATCTTTATTATGAAATTAGGCCGAAACCGAACAAACAAGATGCCATAAAAGACATCATTAAGTTTATCAAAAAAAATGGTAATAAATCAGGAATTATTTATTGCTTAAGTAGAAATTCGACCGAAGAATTAGCAGAAGTTTTACAGGTAAACGGCATCAATGCAGCCGCTTACCATGCTGGCTTAGAAGCAGGAGTACGCAGCGAACGCCAAGACCAATTTTTGATGGAAGATGTACATGTGATTGTGGCAACAATAGCATTCGGAATGGGTATAGATAAGCCAGATGTCCGTTTTGTTATTCATTATGATATTCCCAAATCCTTAGAAAATTATTATCAAGAAACGGGTCGTGCTGGCAGAGATGGATTAGAAGGAATTTGCGTTTCTTATTTCTCTCCAAAAGAGATACATAAGTTTGAAAAATTTATTCTTTCCAATAAAGAAAAAACAGTTGCAGAAAAAGAAATCGCCGTCATGCAATTGAGCGAAGTGGAAGCCTATTGCGAAAGTGCAGAATGTCGTAAAAAATTTGTTTTACACTATTTTGGAGAAGAAATGGGCAATTGCGGCAAATGTGATAATTGCCAACATCCCAAAGAACAACACGAAGCTAAAGACCAAATAAAAATGGCCTTACAGGTAGTGGCCGACACGAATGAACGTGTTAATATTCCCAATACTATTAATATTTTAATCGGAAGAAAATCAGCAGATATTACAGCAAATAATCTAGATAAATTAAAAATATTTGGCAAGGGAGCAGAGCATGATATGGTGTATTGGAATTCTGTAGTGCGCAAAGCTATTTTATTAAATTTATTAGAAAAAGATATTGAACAATACGGCGTTTTAAAACTTACTGCTGAAGGAAAAAAATTCGTAAAAAAACCTCAATCTGCTAAAATCGTTTTAAATCATAAATTTGAAGAAGGAGAAGACGACGATGAAGTGGTGCAATTGAATGGTAAAGCAGGAAATGTTTTAGAACCTCAGCTATTAGAGCTTTTAAAAGATGTGCGCAAATCAGTAGGAGAAAAAATGAAACTGCCACCCTACACCATTTTTTCAGAACAATCTTTAGAAGAAATGGCAACCTTTTTTCCATTTAACAACGATGAACTTTCGAATATTTATGGCGTAAACGCTGCAAAGGCATCTAAATTTGGCAAAGCATTTTTAGATGCCATTAAAAAATATATAGAAGAAAATGATATAGAACGCACCGCTGATTTTTCTGTAATAAAAACGGCCGATAAAAACTCCAACATTAAAGTAAATATTATTAAATCCATTGATAAAAAAATGCCATTTGAGCATATTGCAAGTTCATTTGGGTTAAATATGGAAGATTTGCTGACAGAGTTAGACACTATAGTAAATGCAGGTACAAAAGTAAATATCAATTACTATTTACAAGATGCTGTAGATGAAGATATTCAGGAAGAAATTTATGATTATTTCATGCAGGCAGAAAGTGACAGCATTGATGTAGCCTATAAAGATTTAAAAGAAGAAGATATAGAGCTGAGAGAAATACAATTAGTGCGCTTGAAATTTTTAAGCGAAGTAGCCAATTAACAAAAAAAGTCAGGCAAATTTGCCTGACTTTTTTGTTAATTGGGTTTAATTTATTGCCCACTATTTCCTTTCCAAGGCTTTTGTTGCCATTGGTTTCCTTGTCCATTTCCACCTCCTTGTTGTGCTTGTTTTGTAAGCATTTTTTTAAACCCATCTTCGGCAGTTATTAATTTTGCCACTTTGGATGCAGGCAATATTTTTTTAAATTCAACGGTATATTTTTTCAATAATTCCAGGTTTTTAGATTTAGACTCTATGAATTTAGAAATTACCTGTTCTGCCTCTACATTCGTCAATTCTACATCCGCTTTTACCCCTTGAATGTCATCAATGGTCGTTTGTCTAATTTGTTTTTTTTCAGCCTCATATTGATTGTAAACAGGCCAAAATCTTTGTGATTCTTCTGGGGTTAAATTAAGTCTTTTGGTGATAAAAGCAATTTTCATTGCTTCAATTTTTTCGTTTCCTTCTTTAGAAAACCCTTGCAAAATCCCTGCTGAAATAACAGCCAAGAGTAGAAATACTTTTCTCATGATATATATATTAAATGATTAAAAAATACTGGTAGATAAATCATCTACCTCAATAAGGTGATTGTGTTCTTTTAAATACGCATCCATTTCATCTTCGCTCATATTAATGTTTGCCTCTTCCTTGATTTGTTGGTCCAATGCAGGTTTTACAGCTTGCTGCACATCAAATAAATCAAATTCAATACTATGTTCATTCATATAATTATATATCTCCTCTTGCGTCAAAGAGGCAAGCGTATTATTATAATCTGTTGAAGGCAATGAAGGAGTTTGAATTTCTTTTATAATAAAAATAATTCCGATTACAGCAGCAGCAACTGCAATATTTTTAAACATTGCCATCAATTGTCCCATACTGTTACGTTGGTTTTTACCAAGAGAACCAGTGTTTATCTCCAC
>JBDKHK010000136.1:0-8973 GCA_039797705.1 Bacteroidota bacterium | reverse complement strand
TTGTGTTATTCATATATAAAAAGTATTTAAAAAGATTTATTAATATTTAAAAAACAATCGTATTGTTAGAAATACTTTTAATAGCAATTAAGAACTTACCATAGCAACGGAAATTTTCTTGGATTCGTTTCGTGCATTAATTTATTGATGGTATGGAAAATATCTTCTGCATTGGGCTTGCAAAAATAATCGCCATCGCTGCCAAACGCACCTCTGTGTTCTTTGGCCGTAATAGTTACAGGTTCGCTATCCAAGTATCGGAATATATCTTGTTTTTCAATTACTTGTTGCAACATATAAGCCGTTCCGCCACCTGGATAATCTTCATCTAAAAAAACTACCCGGTTCGTTTTCCTAACGGAGTTTCCTATTACACCATGAATATCGAATGGTAATAACGTTTGAACATCTATCAACTCGACTGAGATACCTGCTTTTTGAAAATTCGGCAAAGCCTCTTGTGCAATACGAACACAGGTTCCATACGTTACGAGCGTTATATCTGTACCTACTTGCAATACTTCTGGTACTCCAAGTGGAACCGTAAATTCACCAGCATTGAGTGGCATATTTTCTTTTAGGCGATACCCATTTAAACATTCAATCACAATAGCTGGTTCATCGCCTCTCAACAATAAATTATAAAATCCTGCTGCTTGTGTCATATTTCGGGGCACGCACACATGCATACCGCGCAATGCACCAACCACCATTTGTATAGGCGAACCAGTGTGCCATATTCCTTCCAGTCGATGTCCGCGTGTTCTTACAATCAATGGTGCTTTTTGTCCGCCTTTTGTTCTATAACTCAAACAAGCTAAATCGTCTGCCAAAGGCTGCAATCCATACAGTAAGTAATCAAGGTATTGAATTTCTGCAATTGGCCTAAAACCTCGCATTGCCAGTCCAATTCCCTCTCCCATGATACTTGCTTCGCGAATTCCGGTATCATATACTCTTTCTATCCCATATTTTGCCTGCAAGCCTGCAAATGCTTGATTAACATCTCCAATATGCCCAACATCTTCTCCAAAAGCTAAAATTTTTGAATCGCGCGAAAAGTTGGCGTCAAAACAAACATTCAACACTTGATAGCCGCTTACAATATTAGGTTTTTCTTCAAATTGTGGTTGGATAATTGGTACTCGCAACGGAGAATACATCGAGTCCGTATGTTGATAAGATGAGTAACGTTCATCGTTAATTTGAGCTTGCAGATGGTGCCATTTTTTTAAATTTTCGATGGTTTCATGCTGTTCATATTTTACCAAAATCAATGCATCAGAAACTGTTTTGAACACTTCCCTTCGGGTAGGCTCAATAGCATGTTTTAATTCTTTTAATAATTCTTCTATAGCCTCTTTATGTGTTGAAATATCTGCAATTTTTTGAATCAACGCAGAAGCTTCTTGCATTTCATCTATGATAGGACTGTGAAATTTATTCCAAGAAATTTTCTTCTGTTCTGCTACATATTTTTTTGATTCATTTTCTATGGCAGTCACTTCTTCCTCCGTTGCCATTTTATTTTGCAAAATCCATTTTCTGAATTGTGCAATACAATCGTGTTCTTTTTCCCAGTCTAATCGTTCTTTTGTTTTATAACGCTCATGCGAACCAGAAGTAGAATGTCCCTGTGGTTGCGTTAATTCTTCTACGTGTATAATTGCAGGAATATGAGTTTTACGAGTTTTGTCGGCTGCTAATTTGTAGGTAGAAATTAACTGCGGATAATTCCAACCCTTCACCACATAAATATCGCACCCATTGGTATTTTCAGATTTTTGAAATCCTTTTAAAATTTTAGAAATACTTTCTTTGGTTGTTTGATATTTTTTTGGGACAGAAATGCCATATCCATCATCCCAAACAGAAATAACTAATGGCACTTGCGACACACAGCTCGCATTAATTACTTCCCAAAATACTCCTTCTGAAGTAGAGGCATCACCAATATTGGCAAAGCATACTTCATTGCCCTGATTGCTAAATCCATTTTCTCCAATTATATCTTGTAATTGTTTGTATTTTTTTGAAGCCATTGCCAAGCCTAAAGCACGAGGCATTTGTGCTGCGGTAGAAGATAAATCTGCGGAGGAATTTTTTTGATTTTTCAACTCTTTCCAACTTCCGTCTGGATATAAATTGCGAGTGGCGAAATGATTATTCATCTGCCTGCCACCAGAGTGCGGGTCTTCTTCTAAAGACGGATTAGCATAAAGCTGCCCGAAAAGCTGCTCCACTGTAACGATGCCTGTGGCTAAAGCAAAAGTTTGGTCTCGGTAATATCCAGCGCGAAAATCTCCCTTATCAAATACTTTTGCTAAAGCAATTTGTGGTAACTCTTTTCCATCTCCAAAAATTCCAAATTTTGCTTTTCCAGTAAGTACTTCTCGCCTTCCTGTTAAACTCATTTCTCTGCTTATGCAAATTAAACGATAATCATTTAGAACTTCTTTGCTAAATTCTTCAAAAGAGACAGATTGTGTAACGCCTTTTGTTATTAATGGGTCTTGTGTAGTTAATGTCATAATGAACCCTACTTTATTTAACCATAAATTTACATCAAATCTATGACTTAAATGAATTTTATCTCAATTTTAATAAAGTTGTTAATGACTCGTTAAATCTTTTATATTAATATCGCTTTGGTACATTTTTTGACAAATTTGCAAAACAGAGATAGATTTTAATTAACTATCCTAAAAAATGTAATTATGAAACACGTTTTGATTCTTTTGACTTTATTTTTTTCTTTAAATGCTATATCTAAAGCACAATCTGTTACCAATAAAATTCAATTTACAAAAACAGAACATGATTTTGGAAGTCTTCCACAAGGCAAACCGGTAACATGGGAATTTGAATTTACCAATTTAGGCAAAGAGCCTTTAGTTTTAGAAAACGTAAGTGCTTCTTGCGGTTGCACAACACCATCTTGGACTAAAGAGCCTATTATGTCTCAAAAAAAAGGAAGTGTAAAAGCACAATACAATATGGCTCGTGACGGTGCATTTAGAAAATCTATTACTGTAACTACCAAAGATGGCGAAACCGTTGTATTGTATATTTCAGGAAATGCAGTGGAACAAGAGCAAGGCGTTAATAAATCAGAAAGCAATATGCTGGGTGGAAGTGAAGAATAAGCAATTTGTCAATTCTTAAAAAATTATTATACTTTATTATCATTTATAAAACTTTATGCGGAATCGTGTAAAGTTTTTTACATTTGTCCTACTATGCCAAAGATTTCTAAAAAAGGGAATGCTGTACCAGCTTCTCCAATTCGTAAATTAGCACCTTATGCTGACCAAGCTAAGAAAAACGGTATTCATATTTATCATTTGAATATTGGACAACCGGATATTGAAACACCTCCGCAATTTTGGGATGCCATAAAAAATTTTTCTAATAAAGTATTGGAATATGCCCCTTCGGATGGTTTTGTGGATATCAAAGAAAAATATGCCGCATTTTTCCAAACACATTATGGTTTAAAACATATTCAACCAGCTGACTTAGTAATAACTACTGGTGGTTCAGAAGCCTTAATGTACACCTTGTTTTCTATTTTAGATGCAGAGGATGAAATTATTATACCAGAGCCATTATATGCAAATTATATAGGATTTGCCAAAAGTGGAGATATTAATGTAAGACCTATTCCTACTACTTTTGAAAATAATTTTGCGCTGCCCTCAATAGATGAATTTGAGAAATGTATCAATGAACGCACAAAAGCAATTTTAGTTTGTAATCCAAATAATCCAACAGGTTATACTTACAGCTATGAGGAATTAATGCGATTAAAAGAAATTGTTTTAAAACACGATTTATTCTTAATTGGAGATGAAGTGTATCGCGAGTTTATTTATGGAGATCAAAAAAACTATCATTCTGTTTTGAGTTTTCCTGAATTAGAACAACATGCCATTTTAATAGATTCTTTATCTAAGCGCTACAGTGCTTGCGGTGCTCGTATTGGAATGGTGGCAACTAAAAATAAAGAGGTGATACAGTCTGTATTAAAATTTGCACAACAACGATTAAGCCCGCCAACTTTAGGACAAATTGGAGCTGGTGCAGTATTTGAAACGGTTGGAGCAGATTTTTTTAACAACATGAAAGAAGAATACCGCAGAAGACGTGATACGTTGGTAGAAGGATTAAATAATATTGAAGGGGTGAAATGCCATATTCCTGGTGGAGCGTTTTATTGCATCGTACAATTGCCGGTAGAAAATTCCGACGATTTCTGCCAATGGATGTTGAGTGATTTCAACTATGAAAATGCTACGGTGATGATGGCACCTGCCAGTGGTTTTTATGCTACACCGGGTATGGGAAAAAAGGAAGTGCGCATAGCTTATGTTTTAAATGTAGATAATTTGAAGAAAGCGATAAAATGCATAGAAGAAGGCTTGAAAGCATATAAGAATAAGTGATATGAGATATGAGATATGAGGTATGAGATGTGAGATTCCCTTTTACCTATGGAACTTTTAGAGAAGTTTTAGAGTTATACATTAAATTAGTTCTTTGAATACATCCAATTCTGAAATCTGAATTCTGAATTCTTAATTTTTAATTTTTAATTTTAAATTCTTAATTCTTAATAATAAATTGGGGTTGACAGGAATTGACGGCAGGATAGTGGATAAGTAAGCATGTCGAGCATTGTGCGATTTGGCTCGTTAAATTTAATGCATAAAACATTTTTACATGGCGAGAATAATTTCGCGTTGGCTGCTTAATACAGGTTATTAAGCTCGGCCTTTGCTCCTCGAAATAGTCTGACCGATACTATTCGACTGAGCATCATCCAATCGGTATAGCAACATAGGTGTTTTGACTATGAAGCGAAATTTAGAAACTAAGATGATGGTCGGTTCGTTGTAACGCCTGCCATGATTCGAAAATCAAGTTACTACTAAGCATGAAGAAAGCTTATTGACGTTTTGTCCGGACGCGAGTTCAAATCTCGCCAGCTCCACCACAAAAAAGGCTATCCATTTAATCGGATAGCCTTTTTTATTTCTATTAGAAATTAATTCAATTATTGGGCTGCAACTTTTACATCATCTACTTCATAAGTACTCGTATTTCCACCGGTACCACTTCCTGTATATTTAAAGGCAATATATACAGTACCTGTGTAAGAACTAATATTAATTTCAGAAGGTGTGGGAGCTCCAAAATTTCCACTGGTAGGTAATGTAGGTGTATTGTACGGAAGCGATGTCCAAGTAACGCCTGATGCATTTGGATCGCCCGAGCCACTATAGTTAGTAGAAATTAAAACGCTTAAAGAAGTACTGCCTGCTGGATGACCAATGATAGTGCTAAAAGACAATTTCTTGGTATCGTAGCCTGTGAGATTTATGGGTGATGTAATCAACCATGCAATATTACTACTTTCGCCAGAATTATAAGCAGAACAAGCCACCAGTTTATTTGTACCCGCTGTGGCATTGTACCAATTTTTATTACCTGCTTCTTTAAAATTTTGCCAATTAGATGGAATGCCATCTGTAAAATTTTCAGATAATAAAACAGCTGGACATTGAGTAGTAGTAGTTACCACTTCGCTGGTTTCTCTAATAGCAAATTGTTTAGTCGTATTAAAAATACTGTAAATACCAATAATGCTTAATTTTTCAGAAGCAGCTGGTGTATTTTGATTAGCAAAAGAAGAAAAATTGCTAGTTCTGATGGCTAATTCATTTCCATCGCAATCCACTATAGTTCTATTAAAAGATTGTCCGTTTACGATATCTGCATAAGGCAAGCCATCTGATCCGGATTTAAAATGTACGGGGTCAAATTGTATTAAAATTGATTGATTAGTAGTAAGATTTAACTCTGCAAAACTGGAAATTTTTCGTGGAGTAAGCGGTGTTACCATAGGACCTTTTACTATGTATTTATCTGCTAAAGCACTTGGCAAATTTCCAACAGAAGGTTGAGCGCCTGTAAAATCGACAAAGCCACCTATTTGCAAGTTTTTTCCATATTGTCCAATGACCATGCCTTTACATTTCACATATACCTTTCGTCCAATGGGGTAGTCGGTATATAAGCCCGATTTATTTATTAATACGGGAATAGCTCCTGTGGAATCTTGCATTACAAATTGTTTGTAGAAATTTCCACTTCTATCATCTGCCGTTACCACACCGCCAATAATTAAATCATCGGTAATGGTAATTGGATTGCCACTACTAAATAATGCTCTTACTTGAGCAATGGTTGCATTGGCAATTGCAGGATCTTTGGTGATATGCGGTGGTTCATCAAATTTATCTTTCTTACAAGAAATAGTTGTTAAGGAAGTCAATGCTACAACTATCAATAATAATCTGCTGAATCTTGTTATCATTTTTTTGAATTTATATTTTTTTTTGAATGTTTATTTAGAATCTGAAAGTTAAGTTTAGATAGAAATTAATTCCATACGCATAAGAATATTTGGAAGGGAATTTATCCGGATTTTTATTTGGATAATCATATCTCAATTGTTCTCTTGCGCTAACAATGAATTTTTTATTATTGGTCAAATTACTGATGCCGGCATTTAATACTAAATAATATTTACCCGCATCTTTGCCTTTCATATTTCTAAAAGTAGATTTTAATCTCCAAGAATAACCGCCTGACATATCTAATGTCCATTGTCCTTTTTTGTTATACCTTTCTTGATTAACAATACTATACCATTGTGCAGATTGATAAGGAACTAATTCAACGGCACGTTCTGTGCGGTGTGTAGGAGCAAATTCACTATAAAAACGGTCAAAGAAATTGACATTCATTCCAACATACCAAAATTTAGGAGAACGATAATTTAATCCTAAAGTATAAGCTTGTTGGGGTAAATTAGCTACATAAAAATTCTTGCTGTAAATCGTTTCTTTCTGAATAACATTTGGTTGATTGTCTATCGTTAAAATTCCTTCTTGGCGACTGGTATAATAGTATTTACCAATTGCTGCCGCTAAAGAAACACTGATTCCTTTATACACTTGCACTTCGGCTCCAAATTCTCCACCAAAATGTACTTTATTGATGTTGGTTAAAGTATAGCTAGCCATTCCAAAATAATCATCATCAAAATAAACTAAGACGTTAGAGCCATTTTGGAAATTGGTATAAAATCCTGTGGCACGTAGTTTTAATTTTGGAGCATTGTAAATATATCCTGCTTCTATAGAGCCAATACGCTCGTTTCCAGGGTTGTTTGCTAAATTTCTAACACGTGGTGAAATAAAAATATTATCCCAGTAAGGAGCTTTGGTTTCATAAGATCCATTTGCAAAAAGATAATTACGTCCATCTATTTTATACGTCAAACCGCCTTTCACAGAGAAATTATTGTAAGAAAATACTTTTGATTTGCCTTGAGAGTTATTGGCATCTAAACCATTTCTATAAATTCCTTCTCTCCATTGGGTGGTGTTTGAATAACGAACAGCTGCAAACCAATCCACATGATTAAAATGTTGATTCACTTGTGCCCACACACCTGCTTTATGTACTACAGAAGAATAATTGTATCCGTATTTATCACCTACTTTTACTACGTGGTTGGGTTGGTTTAAATTTGGAAATGTTACATCAATATTTGATGATACAGAATCTTCCGTAAAGCTATTTTGGTCTAAATAAAAATCGCCCCCTAAAAGGTCGGAAACTTTTTTATAATTATTTGTTTTTTGGAATTGATATTGTAATCCGGCAGTAATGTCCACATTTTTAATTCCAATGTTATATACAGAATTTAAATTAAATCTATTATAAAACTGAACACTATTTCCTAATACATAAACAGCATTTTTCCCTGTTACTGAATTTGATTTTCCATCTACATTATTAATGGTGGTAATAGGTTGATTTCTATTTACATCGTAAAGTCTGTCCCAATTTACTTGCAATTTATTGGGGTCTTCTTTAATAGCGTCATACAATTCCTGTCTTATGTCTGCCTCTGCACTGTCTGCGAAATAGCTTGGTAAATATTTGTAATAATCTGGTCTTGGGTCATCTACATTTTGGTTTCTATCAATACTCGATAAAGAGCGTTCTCCGAAAGAATAACCTGCTGAAGTCATTAAATTTGATTTTTCTGTAGGCTGCCATTCGTGTGTTAAAATAAAAGTTGGTTGATGTCTGTATTCTACCCTTGCGTTTCTAATTTTACCATTTTGATAACCCCAATTAGGATTATAAAAATTATTTCCTGCTAAATTATATGCTTCCTGAGTAGTGTTAGAAGCCTTGCCTTGCTTCGTCGGTGCGCCAAAAATAGTAAGTGCTAAAGATTGTTTTTTAAAGAATTTTTGAACTGATAAAAAATAAGAAACACTCTGCATCGCTGTACCTTTTACATAACCACTCTTTGCCCATCTGCCAGCTAAAGAGACAGCAACGCTCCATCCTTTTTTTGTAATTCCAGTTCCGTAAGTAACGGCTCCTCTTAAATCATATAATCTATTAGAAGTTCCGAGTGTAATACTCAATTGTTTGCGTTGTTTTCCTGCGCGGGTATCTATAGAGTATAAGCCTCCAATGCCGCTATACGCAAAAACAGAGGGACGTAATCCTAGTACATTATCTCGATTTCTGGTTACATCGTTTAATCCCGCCCATAAGTTATAGGCACCAAATCCATTATCGATATATCCTGTTGGAATTCCATTTACATAAGTGTCAAAATAATCATTATCATATCCTCTAATTCTAAAACGGGAGATGCTAAAATTAAAAGAAGCGGCTGATAAAAATGGGTCTCTGCCGGCAAATAAAACTGGAGAAACTGCTTGTTCGGATACGCCCTCGTCATCCGTTTCTGCATCTTCTAAAGTAACAGTTGGTACAGTATATATAAAATTTGCCTCTGTATTGGTCGAATCTGTTACTTCAACGATTCCATTAAGTTGGGTAGAATCTTGTTCATTTTTTGATTTGGAAAAAGCC
>JBDKHK010000135.1:0-2621 GCA_039797705.1 Bacteroidota bacterium | reverse complement strand
TTTTGGTTTTCGTTTACTTTTTTCTTGTATTCATGATTTTCCTGCAAATTTATTCGTTGCACTTTATTCATCAAACCGGTATAAATTTTTCGATTGTCGGCCAAATCTTTTTTAAGATCTAACAACATTTCGTTTGTTTGTCCTATGTTTTTATAGGATTCTTTTTCTAATGTTTTTGATTCTTCTAAATTATCAATATCCCTATTTTTCAATGTTTCGAGGTCGTCACTCATGGTAACAACAAGCGAATCTAATTTAGAAATTAAAATTTCTTGAATATTTTTGTTGGCTTCCAATACCAATTTTAATTTTTTGGCTGATCCTCCTTTGGTTTCGTCAATTTCATTCAAATTTACTTTGAGCGAATTTACTTTGAGTACTTTTTGATTCATTTGCTTTTGAACAATCAGTTTGTCTTGCAAATCTTCTATTTCGACCGTTTTGGCTTTGTTTTTTTCGACAGCTACTTGCTTTTCTGCTAGAGCAATCATTAGTTCTTCGTTGTCAGTTTTAGGTTTAATTTGATGAATATTTATCGCTAATTTATTTCCTTCAACCAAACCGTTTATAATTTCTGGATTTTGTGTTTCTAATTGTTCGATAGAAATGCCGTATTTTTTTGCAATGGAATATTTTGTTTCTTTAGGAAGTACAACGTGAAAAATGGTTTCTGCATTGATAATTCTGGCCTGACCGTTTAGTGTTTTCTTTTTGTTAGGAATAACAATGCTTTCCCCTATTTGCAAACCATTTTTTAATGATTCTGCATTGTATTCGTCTAAATCCTGAACCGAAACATTGTACAAACGCGCAATGCTAAACAATGTTTCTTTAGGCTGAACTAGATGCTTTTTTTGCGAACTATTGGTGTTTTTTATAGGATTTGGCACCGTTAGGATTTGATTTTCCTGAATTCCATTTTCGGTTCCAGGATTCATTTTATAAATATCCGAAGGAGTGCAATTGTATTTTTTTGCTATTTGAGTAATCGTTTCACTTTTTGCTACAGTATGCGTCAATGTGGTTTCTTGCTGTGCAAAAACAAAATTAGTAACACAAAAAAATAATAATACTAAATACTTCATAAAATTAATTCATTAAAAAAATAAGTCTTTACAAAGTTATTTAATGTAATGACTTATAAAAGTATTTTCTACTTTATTTATTCATTAGTTATTGTTTTTAAAAAAGAGTTTTAGAACGTTAAATAGAAAAACCCATTGAATGCTATTATTATTCTAAAAATAATGCATCCAACGGGTTATTAATCATACTTTCTTTATACCCCTACAACGGAATATTACCGTGTTTTCTTTTGGGTGTATCAACCACTTTATTTTCTAGCATACTAAAAGCTTTCAGTAATTTTCTTCTTGTATCATGAGGTAAAATAACCTCATCAATAAATCCGCGCTGTGCAGCTGTGTATGGATTTGCAAATAACTCTGCATATTCTGCTTCCTTTTCTAATAATTTAGCAGCTGGATCTGCGGCTTCACTAATTTCTTTTTTGAAAATAATTTCAGAAGCTCCTTTTGCACCCATAACTGCAATTTCGGCTCCTGGCCATGCAAAATTCATATCAGCACCAATGTGTTTTGAGTTCATTACATCATAGGCACCTCCATAAGCTTTACGAGTAATCACAGTAACTCTTGGAACAGTAGCTTCGCTAAATGCGTATAATAATTTAGCTCCGTGAACAATAATTCCGTTCCATTCTTGGTCGGTTCCTGGCAAGAAACCTGGCACATCCTCTAATACTAATAATGGAATATTGAAACAATCACAAAAACGCACAAATCGTGCACCTTTTACAGAAGATTTTACATCTAAACAACCCGCTAAATATTTTGGATTATTAGCCACAATTCCAATACTTCTTCCACCTAATCTGGCAAAACCTACGATGATATTTTCGGCAAAAGCTGCATGGATTTCAAAAAACGAATCTTCATCAATGATATTTGCAATAACATCATGCATATCATAAGGCTTATTCGCATTATCTGGAACAATTGTATCTAACTTTTCACGTTTTTCATCACCTAAAACATAGGGTATTTTTGGAGTTGTTTCTCTATTGTTTTGTGGAACATAACTCAATAATTTTTTAATATCTTCCAAACATTCTACGCCGTTTGGAGAAGTAATATGTGCTACGCCCGATTTAGTTGAATGCGTGCTTGCTCCTCCTAATTCTTCTGAAGTTACTTCTTCGTTTGTAACAGTTTTTACCACATTTGGCCCCGTAACAAACATATAACTATTTCCTTCCACCATCATGGTAAAGTCCGTCATTGCTGGCGAATAAACAGCTCCTCCAGCACAAGGTCCAAGTATTGCAGAAATTTGTGGAATAACTCCCGAAGATTGTACATTTCGGTAAAAAATATCTGCATAACCACCTAATGAACGAACTCCTTCTTGAATACGAGCACCACCAGAATCGTTTAATCCAATCATTGGCGCACCACTTTTCAAAGCCATGTCCATTACTTTGCAGATTTTCTCAGCATGTGTTTCTGATAAAGAACCTCCAAAAACCGTAAAATCTTGTGCAAATACATATACAACTCTACCGTTAATTGTTCCATAACCTGTAATTACTCCGTCACCGT
>JBDKHK010000134.1:0-14673 GCA_039797705.1 Bacteroidota bacterium | reverse complement strand
GCTTCATTTTGTTATCTATTATTTTACTAAAAGAGATTATGAAAAATTGCAAGAAATATATGTGCATTTACAAGAATATACGCAAGAGCGTTCTAATCAATATAAAGCATCCTTTACTGCCTGTTTAATTGCATATTCACAAATGAATTACAAAGAATTTCATCTTCAAAAAAACAGATTTTATACTACAGAAGACAATAGAGATTCTTTGCATTGTGATGTAATGCTTCGTTATTTAGAGATAATAAGTTTAATAAAAACAAAAGAATATGATACTGCTTCTGACAAAACAGATGCTACCGAAAAATTTTTAAAACGCAATTTTTCTATTGCTCGTATTGAAGAGGATAAATGTTTGTTTAATACCTTTAGAAAGGTTATCAAAAATAAAAAAATAGATAATTTACCAACACAAGCATTTCGTTTTAATAATTATATATTGAGTGAATTAGCTGTAAATTATAACGATAAATAAACCATAAGGTGTATTTATCCATCTAAAACTATTTAGAATAATAACAAAAAAAAGTGCCCAGGTTTTACACCTGAGCACACACACATTTAAGAACCATTAACCTCTATAAAGAGGGTTTTTCATAGCTTTATGGTGCATAGTTTTATAGTTTTTGGTTTGTTTTTGTACTACAAGATTAAACAGAAGAATTGACATAGGTCAATGGTATTTAGTAAACGGTCGTTTTGACTTAGAATTCGGTCAATTATTGAAGTTTTAAGATGAATTTTTGGGGTTTTAAAGCTGATTTTTACAGAAATCAAGTTAATTTTTTTAAAATAAATTAAGTTACAGGCTTGAATAAGCACCATTCCCAATAGTAGTTCTTGCGTATATTTCCTATAATTTTTGAAACTTTCATAACTATGTGTATATTCGTAAGAGTATGCAAATAAAAGAAGCGAAACAACAGTTTGTGCAAGCATGGGGAGCTTTGGGTTCTCAATGGGGAATCAATAAAACCATTGCTCAAATTCATGCGTTGATGATGGTATCTACAGAATCTCTCAGCACTGAAGACATTATGGAGGAATTGTCTATTTCTAGGGGAAATGCTAATATGAATATTCGTGAATTGATGGACTGGGGATTGGTTACTAAAGTTTTCAAACCAGGCGATAGACGGGATTATTTTATAGGGGAAAAAGACGTATGGAGGATAGCGCGACAAGTAGCAAGAATTAGAAAAACAAGAGAATTAGATCCTATTTTAAAATTACTTACGGAACTGAAACAAATTGAATTCCCTGTAAAAAATGAGGACGTAAAGCAATTTCAAAAATTAGTGAATGAAGTGTACAAATTAGCCAATAGTGTGGATCGATTAATTGAAACGGTATTTAAAGCAGAAGAAAGTTGGTTTTGGGATAGAATGCTCAAGTTATTTGCAAAATAATTTAGCATTTAAGCTGTTTTTATTTTCTTCAGTAATGCCATCGCAACCTCTTTACCAGTTTGTGCACCGCCATTCATAAATCCTTGAAAATCTGAACTACAATGCTCCCCCGCAAATAAAATATTTCCGATAGGCTCACTTATGTATGGCATCACATCATTCCATTGACCGGGAAGAAAAGCGGAATAAGAACCTTTAATAATTTTTGATTTTGGCCACCATGCTATATCTGCATTGTCATTGAATTTATTTTTTATTCCGGGGTATATTTTATCTAAAACAGGCAGGTATTTATGTACAAATCTATCCACATCATTTTTGTTCTCTGCCATCGTTACAGCATCTTTACCGCCTATAAAAACAGTATAAATACCAGGCCCTGAATTATCTGTTTGCCCAAAGGTACTATCCCAGCCATTGTGTATTTTATCATTAAATAAATAACCGATTGTTTTATGTCGTGTGCGCCAAACACGTTCATCAAATCCTAAAAAAAGCTTGGCATTTTGTCCATACCCTAACTCCTTAATTGCTTTTATTTTTTGTGGTGCAATATTGTCCACATTAATTTTTACCTCTCTTAAAATGGTAAATGGAATTGTAAGTATGATATAATCTGCATAAGTTGTTTTTCCATTTGCAAAAAATAGAGAATACCCCTCTCCTTTTGTACGAATTTCTACCAACTGATGTGCTAAATTTATATTTTCTGCATACGCAGATAGCTTATTAATCAATGAAACCACTCCTCCTTTTATAGAATAAATTTCATCGCTTTCGCCATAAAACTCCACTTCATTTTTATTATTTACCCGAAGCATATCAATAAAATTCATGGCTGAATTATCTTCTAAATCTAACCCAAATTCAGATAAATATGCACAACGCAATAACTCTTTCAACCAGCCTGAAACACCAATACTGGTAACATATTCATCCAAATTCATTTTGTCTAACCTTACAAAATCAAGTGAATTATAATTTTCACCGCAAGAGTCTAAATCTTTTTTTATAATGGGTAAATAATTTTTAAAAGCATCGAAAACTTGTTTCATGGTATATCGTTTATCATTAATTACATACCACTCTCTTCCTTCTCCCTCATAAAAGGTATCTGTTTTTCTATTCAACAATTCTACCTTAAATTCTTTACACAATGCAAGCATTTCTTCATGATCTGTATCTATAAATTCGCCTCCAATATCTAAACTCAAACCTGGTAAAAAATCTTGGATAGTATGCATTCTGCCACCTACCCGTGTAAGCATATCATACACTTCATACGTTACAATATTTGATTTTTTGAGATAATGTGCTGCGTTTAATCCTGCAATACCAGCACCAACGATGGCTACTTTGGGTTTTAAAACAGAAACTGTTGATTTAATAGTATTATCGTTCAAAGTAGATTGATTTCTACAAGAAGAAAAAATAGAAGATGAAGACAATAAACCTACTGCTATACCAGATTTTGCTGATGTTTCTAAAAATTGACGACGGTTATATTGTTTCTTTTCTTCTGCTTCATCTTCCTCCATCTCATGCAAGTATATGCGTGATTTTTGTTGCAATTGTTTTAGCAATAAATTTTTGAAAACTGACATAGTTATTGGTTTTATGATGGAAATATTTACTGTTACAGTAATTTATTTCTTTATAACTTTTACATTATAATAGCCAATATTGCTACTATTATAAAGCGTTTCATAGATAGAAATATAAATATTTCCTTCAAGATTTGCAACTCCGTCAAACTGAGAGCCTGCCTGTTGAACAGTGCCATAATCTCCTATTTTAAAAACAACCGCACCATATTTTATAGGCATATCATCCGTGTAGGATGCATCTTTTACACCACTCAAATAACCGTCTGGATTATACACTCCTCCAGTTAAACTTTTTAATACAATTTTACCAGTGGCATTAATAGAAAATTTATCACCGTTTTTCACAAGTATTCCTGTATTTAACCAACCTTTATTATTATCACTTCCAGAGATATTGTAGTTTGCTTTAAGTTTATATAACCCATCTTTTCCAATCGGGGTGTCATCAATGGGAGCAATGGTTAGGCTTTCTATTTTTTCTCTTTTAAAAACAAGGTTTCCATATTCTGATTGGATAGAAATATCTGAAAAAGAAATGGCGCCCTCTATGTAATTAGAGCCATCAAATGTAATGGCATCATTAGCCGATTGACCGGCAGGGATATTTCCTCTTTTATATAATTCATCTATCAATTGCTCTATCGTATAATTGGCTCTATCTGGAATGGAATAAAACGGATTTTGTGTATAAGAAATAATGGTGGCAAGCACAGGTGTTCCGTAGGCAAGTACCCGCTCGTACACTATTTTTGCTTCTGCTTCATTCGTCAATGTTTGGAGTTTACTTAAATCGGGTAATATCGCACCGTCTTTGGTATGGTCTGATAGTAAACCAAATCGAATGTCTGTAATACGCTCTACAGGAATCGTCAAAACGCCATACGCTGTGGTGATTAAAATTTTAGATAGGTTTGTTTTTCCCGTAATAATATCTCCTTTTTTTAATCGCACGGTAATTTCTATATTTCCAGCAATTGCTGTTGAAATCGTGATACTACTAAGAGTCATCAGAAATAAAAATAATTTTTTCATCCTTGTTTATTTTGTTGTTAATTAAAGATACTAAAGAAAAAGGTTATTGTCAATTGGAGGTAAAATGAATATAAATTGTATCTCATTCGTTTCTAATAAAAAAAGATATTCCTGCACTTCCAGTATTTCCGTTTTTATCTACGCCTAAAATATTCATATAAACGGTAGTGTCTGCGTTTAAAATAAAAGATATTTTTTTATCTAACGTAAATGGGTTAACATTAGCATTTCCTGTTTCTTTATACAAGATGGCATGAGAATAATAATTGTACAAAATTATTTTATACGAACTCAGATGTTTATCTGTAATCGTAGCTTGGATATGAATAGAATCATTGAGCTGTAAGGTATCGTTGGTAAGTGGTGCACCAATTTGCACCAAAGGAGGATTGGTTTCCCACTTATTACAAGCTACTAAAAAACTTGTCAGCAATAATATACTCCAGCAAAATCTCATATTATAATAGAATGCAATTTAGTCAAAATTTTATCGAAAATAATTTTTAAGAAAAGTATTTTATGCATCTTGTGTTTCATAAAAAACAATACAGTATCTTTATTGTTAAACGCATTAAACAAACCTAAGACAAAAAATGAATTTACCATTAAAAATAGAAATAAATTATACCTGTTTTCGTACTTTTGAAGAAGCACCTGAGCAATATCAACTTTTAATAATTGAAGCGCGCAAAGCAAAAGAAGGGGCTTATGCACCGTATTCTCATTTTAATGTAGGAGCCGCATTACTTTTGAACAATGGAGATATTATTCATGGAAGCAATCAAGAAAATGCTTCTTATCCAATTGGGTTTTGTGCAGAACGAACAGCCTTGAGTGCTGCGGCCTCTTTGGCATCGCATGAGAAAATAAAAGCGATTGCTATCACTTGTAGCAGCTTACAAAATCCTGTTACAAAACCAGCAGCACCTTGTGGTATTTGCCGTCAAACTATTTTTGAAGCAGAATGTAAACACCAACAAGATATAGAAGTGATTTTAATGGGTGAAAGTGGGGCGATTTATATTTTTAAAAGCATCAAAGATTTATTGCCATTGCATTTTGATGCAAACTTTTTATAAATGTATAACCACTAAAGTACTAAGATTATTTTGTGAAAATAAACTAATGAATAGCCGCAATTTTATAACCCGCTTTTTCCACCACTTTTATAATTTCTTCTTCCTTAATTCCATTTGATTTTACCGATAGAATTTTATCGGGATTATTGGTATCCACCTTCCATTCTATAATGCCTTCTGCTTTATTTAAATGAGGCGTAATCGCATTTATACATCCGCCACAATTGATGTTGGTTTTGAATTGAAACATTTTATTTTCCATGATTTTAAATTTATTGATTTTATTAAAAAAATTATTATTTCCATTTTAATCTCAAACTATTACTCACTACACTAACGCTGCTCATCGCCATGGCTGCGCCTGCAATCATTGGGTTTAATAAGAATCCATTAATTGGATATAAAACACCTGCTGCAATTGGAATGCCAATAATATTATATACAAATGCCCAAAATAAGTTTTGTTTAATGGTTATTACTGTTTGTTTAGACAGTTGTATTGCTGTAGGAATTTTGGTCAAATCAGCTGAGATGATTGTCATTTTCGCAACATCCATAGCAATATCACTGCCTTTGCCCATTGCAATACTAACATCTGCCATTGCTAATGCCGTGCTATCATTAATGCCATCTCCTACCATTGCTACTATTTTTCCTTGTTGTTGCAAATGTTTCACAAAATCTGCTTTATGTTGTGGCAAAACTTCTGCTTTATAGTGCTGTATGCCGGTTTGTTCGGCAATTGCTTTTGCGGTGGCTTCATTATCGCCGGTTAGCATATATAAGTCAATATTCATTTCTTTCAATTGACGAATCGCTTCCTTAGAGCTTGCTTTTATTTTATCAGAAATAGCTAAAACGGCTAAGGCATTTTCATTATCAGCAAACCAAATTACGGTATTGGCTTGTTGCAACCATTTGTCTGCCTGCAAGGTAAATTCATCTGAAATGGCTATATTGTTCTCCATCAATAATTTTTTATTTCCTACAAAAAATTGTTGTTGATGATACATTGCTTTTGCGCCTTTGCCTGTTATGCTTTCAAAATTATTTAAAGAAATAGGTTGGGTATTTTTTAGGTAATTTACTACGGCTTCTGCCAAGGGATGTTCTGACTGTTTTTCCAAATTATACAAAACATTTTTAAAGGTTTCTTCCTTATTCAACCATTTCATTTCTACCACTTGTGGTTTGCCTTCTGTAATGGTTCCAGTTTTATCTAATATAATGGCATTTACATTTTTTGCAGATTCTAAACTTTCAGCATCTTTAATTAAAATTCCTTGCTGTGCTCCTTTGCCCACGCCCACCATAATGGCAGTTGGTGTAGCTAAACCTAAAGCACAAGGACAGGCAATTACCAATACCGTAACGGCTGCCAATATGCCGTGAGCAAAACCATTTTCGCCACCAAAAATTACCCAAATAAGTAGTGTAAATAATGCAATACTTATTACTATTGGAACAAAAACACTGGCTATTTTATCTACTAATTTTTGTACCGGTGCTTTGCTACCTTGTGCATCTTGAACGGTTTTAATAATTTGTGCTAATAATGTTTCTTTTCCAACTTTTGTTGCTTTAAATCGAAAACTTCCTTTTTGATTGATAGTTCCTGCAAACACTTGTTCTTCCTTATTTTTTAAAACAGGAATAGGCTCTCCGCTTAGCATGCTTTCATCCACATAAGAACTACCGAAGTTTACTATTCCATCCACTGCAATTTTATCTCCTGGTTTTACCAAAATAATATCTCCCATTTCCACATCTTCCATTGGAATTTCTTTTTCAATTCCATCTAGCTGAATTACTGTAACAAATTTTGGTTGCAAACCCATTAATTTTTTTATGGCAGAAGAAGTATTTCCTTTTGCTTTTTCTTCCAACAATCTTCCAAATAAAATAAATGCTATTACAACTGAAGCTGCTTCAAAATATACGTGTGCTTCTAATCCTTTTTGTTGCCAAAATTTTGGAAAAAGCATATTAAACAAACTGAAAATATAGGCAATACCGGTGCTTAATGCCACCAAAGTATCCATATTGGCAGAGCGGTGTTTGGCTTGTTTCCAGGCATTTATATAAAAATCTTTGCCCAACCAAAATACGACCGGCGTTGCAAACAACCACATGATTATATTGGCATAAGATACCTCTGCCTGTCCGGCAGGTGGATGCATAAAAAACATACCAATTATCATTACTGGAAGTGATAAAATTAAAGCCCAAATAGTTTTTAATTTTAAATCTTTAAATTTTTTCTCTTGAATCAATTCTAATGTTTCTTGTTGGGTGGCTTCTTCTTCTATTAAGATGTCATATCCTGCTGTTTGGATTATTTTTTGAATGGTTTTTATGTTTGTCATATTTGGCAAAAATTCTACCATTAGATTTCCTGTTCCAAAATTTACAGATGCATGTATAACGCCTTCAGCAAATTTTGCTGCTTGTTCTGCGCTTCCTGCGCAAGAGGCACAACTCATGCCTAAAACTGGTACTGTTTTTTTTACAGTAATTACACCATATCCTGCATTTTTAATAGCTTTTATGGCTAAGGAAATTGTTTCGATATTGTCCACTTCAAGAATGGCTCTGTGGTTGTTTAGTTCTACTTTATGGGTTGAAATATTTTTTAACTGAGCGAGTTCTCTTTGTATAATTAAAGCACAATGTTCACTTTCCATCCCTTCCAGTGGAAGGTACACTACTATTTGATTATTGGTTGCCATCTGCTACTATTTTATAGTTGCAAAGTTCAACATATTCTTTCAGATGGTTTTATGTATTTTTAGAATAAACTTATAACATTTACACTTTATCCAAAGGATGGCGTTTTTCTGTTTTTATTTGCTTGAAATGACTTGGAGTAAGTCCGGTTACTTTTTTAAATTGATTGCTTAAATATGCTACACTCGAATAATTTAATTGATAGGCAATTTCACTGAGTGATAATTCATCATATACCAATAATTCTTTTACTTTTTCAATTTTTTGAGCAATAAAATACTTCTCTATAGTTATTCCTTCTACATCAGAAAATAGACTGGAGAGATACGTATAATCATGCTGTAATTTATGGCTCAATATTACAGAGAGGTTGGTAGAGATTTCATTATTTTGATGGTGTACTACATCAATAATAATTGTTTTAATTTTTTCAATGATGCGACTTTTTTTATCATCTATCAACTCAAAACCTATGGATTGGAGTTGTTGAGATAATTGTCCTTTTATAGCATCAATATTATCTTCTTTCAATTCTACTTCACCAAGTGTAATCAAAACTGGATGAAGGTCAAGTTTTTGCAACTCTGTTTGCACCGCCATGATACAACGATGACAGACCATATTTTTAATAAATAATCTCATCCTACATAATAAGAACAATTACTTGCTGCTATTTGTTGAAATATTAGAAAAAAATATAACAAATTGCATCTATAGATGCTGCAAAATTAAGATGAAATGGAAATTATAGAGCTAAATTATTCAGCGGTTTTATCCTCTTTTTTATCTTTGCGAGTGGCTAATTTTTCAAATTCTTTGTCTATATAATATAGACTTTGTGCGCCTTTGCCAATTAATTTTATCTTATCTACAATTCGATTAAATTGCACTTCTTCTTCGCGTTGTTCATCAACAAAAAATCGAAGAAAATCTACCGTAGCATGGTCTTCGTTTTCTTTAGCTACTTTAATAATGTTGTATATAGATTTTGTAACCTTTTGTTCGCCTTTTAATGCAAGTTGGCAGGTTTCTAAAACATCTTTAAAATCAATTTTTGGTTGCTTTACGGCTGGCACTATGGCGTGTCCTCCCACTTCATTAATGTAGTCAAAGAATTTCATGAAATGCAAATGTTCTTCGTCTGATTGTTTGTGAAAGAATTTAGCACAACCTTCTAATCCTTCTTTTTCGCACCATGCTGCGGTGGCTAAATAACTAAATACAGCTCCTGCTTCTAAGGCTAAATGCTCATTCAGTTCTTTTTCTACTTCTTTTGGAATTATCATTATTAGATTTTTTAAAATAAAAATAGCATACTAAATTGTATGCTATTTTATCAGTTTCAAAAGTAATTAAAAAAACTTAATTCTTTACAAAAAGAGGTAGAAGTTATTTTGGAGTAATCTCAATAATTACATCTGCGTTATTTTCTGGTACATTCAATTTTAATATGTGCGTAGCATCGTCAAATGTTTGAGTATAATTTGTAGTTCCTGTAACATTTAAATTCCATCCACTTGGATAAAATTGTTGTGGTATGTATATTTCAGTTGGTTTTGTAATCGCTGCATTATTTTTATAACTGAAATTAAACACTTTTGTATCTGGGTTGAAATCAAAGGAGTTGATTTTACCAGCGGTAGCATGAGGGAAAACACGTAATAAATATTGCGCTAATGGCATAACGGCATCTCCATTAAATGGACTCCAACCACCTTGGTCATTACTCCAATAAGCCCAATGCCATAAGTTGCGGTCAAACATGGCATTTGCATCTTTTAAATATTGGTCATAGCCTGCTTGTGTTGGAGACAATCCAAATTCACCGCAAAGCAGTGGAATATTCCCTTGTTTTGTTATTTCTTTTTTACGCTCACGCTCCCAATCTTTTAATTGTTGCTTGGAGCTAGCGGTATAGCCTGTTCCTTCGTGTGTGTCAAAAGGATAGCAATGTGGTGCATACACTAAATGAGGAGTAGCTCTTGTGTCGTTTATTTTAGGTAAGTTAGAGGGTGCTCCAAAGGTTACCGGTGCTGGTGTTGGTTCAAAGAAAAAATATTTATTAGGTTCTATAGCGCGTAATTTTGGTATTAACCTGTCATAGAAAGCTTTTAATTGTACTTTTTCAAATTCTCCTGTTAAGAATACTTTTATCAAATCGCCTCCCCAAGGTTCGTTCATTAAATCATATCCAATTATATTTGGATTGTTTTTAAAACGTTCCATTACTTTTTGCCATGCAAGTGCATAATGATCTTGTAAATATTTATATTTGGAATATCCCCAAAAATTTATCCAACTATTGATGACGGCTGGGTCTATGTTTTTTACCCACCATGGTGTTCCTCCTGACATTTCGATAGGAGCACTTCCATTTGTTTGAATAGCCCATTGAGGTGCTCCATCGCCTCCAAATACTAAAGAGTATAAATCTTGGTGCATATCAATCATTACGTGCATTCCACGTGAGGTGTACCAATTTACTCGCTCTTCTACCTTATCTAAATAAATAGGATCAAAAACATCTTGTTCGGGTTCAATAGCATCCCAAAACACTAGGTATCTGACATAATTAAATCCAAAATCTTTGGCTTCGCGTTCTACGTGTTTTTCTTCAATCCATGGCATACGTCCTGGGGTACTTTTTGCACCACTGGAGGTATTTAATCCATGTAGTATTAATTGTCTTCCATACTGATCCTGTATGATGGTATGGTCATCTGCTACGTTAGATGGATTATTTGTATCTTTTTCTTTCTTACAAGAAACAAAAAAGAACATTAAAACGGTGATAAATAGAAAGATTCTTCTCATAAGTTCAAAAATACAAATTATATCACTATAAACAATTAGTTGTTTTTTGTTAACAAAGACATAATAAGTAAAATATCTAAAAAAAAATTGATGTTTTAAAAAACAGAAAAAAGGGAAAAGTCAAATTTATGGACAATATAACTTAGAAAAATCAAACAATCAGATTTTTTGCAATTCACCACTGTCGTGTATCATCACGCCTTTTGTATCAGATTTAGCAAAATGCACCATAGCTTTGGCTATTTGAGGGGCTTGGATGGATTTATATTTTGACAAAGATCCTATAAGTAATTTATTAACGATGGGAAAAAATTTATTAGCGATATTTTCTCCTGTTCTTTTTTCGGGGCGTTGTCCGGCTATTAAACTTGGTTGTAAAATATGGAAAGTATTAAAATTTAATTTTGCAATAGCTTCTTCTATTTCTCCTTTTACTCTATTATAAAAAATAAAGGAATTTTTATCGGCGCCCATGGCTGAAATAATCAAATATGTAGATGCTCCATTTTGTTTGGCAATTTCGGCTATTTTTAATGGGTATTCATAATCTACTTTTTTGAAGGCTGCTTGCGAGCCTGCTTTTTTTATAGTGGTTCCTAAGCAACAAAAAATTACATCTGCAACTATTTGAGATGCATTGTTTTCCATATCATCAAAATTTGCAATTATTTGGGTCAATTTTGGATGTTGTTTTGCTATTTGTTTTCTACTAAGAACGATTACTTTTGAAAAATAATCTTCTTGTAATAAATTTTCTAATACAAAACCTCCTACTAAACCAGTGGCGCCAACTAACAATGCTGTTTTCATTTATTTTATTTTATTGCTCAATTATTTACTATTTTTTTGAAATTACCTGACTAATAGAATAACCGATGATATCGACGGCTGCACGAATTTGTGTTTCATTAATAACCAATGGTGGTGCAAAACGGATAATATTTCCATGAGTGGGTTTTGCCAAAAGCCCATTGTCACGCATTTTCAAACAAATATTCCACGTTAAATCTCCCGAATTATTCCAATTATGTTCTTCAATATGTCCTGTATTAATAACAATAGCATTCAACAATCCCTTTCCTCTCACTAGTTCTATAACAGGATGGTGCAATTTATTTAATTCATTGCGAAATATTTCACCCATGGTGGTTGCATTGTCTGCCAGTTTTTCTTCTATAATTACTTTTAAACTTTCCATGGCTACTGCGCACGCCAATGGGTTACCTCCAAAGGTAGAACCGTGTTCACCTGGTTTGATACATAACATAATTTCATCACTTGCCAGTGCAGCACTAACCGGCATAGTACCTCCACTTAATGCTTTTCCCAGAATCAAAATATCGGGCTTTACTTGCTCATAATCGCAAGCCATCATCTTTCCGGTGCGTGCAATTCCTGTCTGCACTTCATCTGCAATAAATAATACATTATATTTGGTACAAAGCGCTCTCACCATTTTTAAATAACCATTATCCGGCACTACTACGCCTGCTTCGCCTTGAATGGGTTCTACCATAAATCCTGCAACATTTTTATCTTGCAAGGCTTCTTCTAATGCTTGTGTATGGTTGTATGGAATTTTTTTTATTCCCGGAACATAAGGCCCAAAACCGACATAAGAAGAAGGATCGGTAGAAGAGGAAATAGCGGCAATAGAGCGTCCCCAAAAATTATCTTCACAAACGACAATAATGGCTTTATCTTTTTCAATACCTTTTACATCATATCCCCAACGGCGCGCTAGCTTGAAAGCCGTTTCACCGCCTTCTACTCCTGTATTCATCGGCAATATTTTATCATAGCCTAATAGTGATGTAATATACTCTGCATATACCCCTAATAAGTTATTATGAAAAGCCCTCGAAGTGAGTGTTAGCACGGCGGCTTGCTCTTGCATTACTTTTATTATACGTGGATGGCAGTGCCCTTGATTAACGGCAGAATAGGAAGATAAAAAATCTAGATATTGCTTTCCTTCTACATCCCAAACATGTACTCCTTTTCCTTTTTGCAAAACAACTGGCAATGGATGATAATTATGTGCACTATATTTTTCTTCTAGTTCTATTAATTGTTGAGATAATAAACCCTGCATATCAAATAGTTTTATTATACAAAGTTATAGTAAAAATCAGACATTCGTTTAGTCAATCATAGCAATAACCAACAAAAAATCATCTACAGTATATTGCATTTGTATATCTTTGTATCATCTTTTTGTTTTTATTTTATTGCAATTATACTTTAAAGACCATAAATATCAATAACAATTTTATGAAGCTGAAATACACTCTCTCCTTTCCCGAACCGCATACACATTATATGGAAGTGGAAATGCATATTTCAGAAATAACAGCCAAACAGTTATTATTAAAGATGGCTGTTTGGACTCCAGGCAGTTATTTAATCAGAGAGTTTCAAAAAAACATAGACAAGGTAGAATGTATAAAAAATAATGAGATTATCCGCTTAGAAAAACAGGATAAAAATACATGGATTGTAAATACCCAAAATACTTCTTCTGTTGTAATTAAATATCGAATATATTGTTTTGAATATTCTGTACGCACGAATTTTGTAGATGATACGCATGCGCTTATTAATGGTGCTTCCACTTTTTTATATATTGATGGGCAAGAGCATTTGAAATCAGAGATTGAAATAAAGCAGCATAAACGATGGGATAATATTTCTACTGCCTTACCTACAATAGAAAATAATAAATGGGTGCGCATTGCTAATAATTTAGATGAATTAATTGACTCTCCTATTGAAATTGGAAATCATATTTCTTATTTTTTTGATGCTGCAAATGTATCGCATGAATTAGCGATTTATGGGCAGAGTAATTGTATTATTGAAAAATTTATTAATGACTTAAAGAAAATTATTGAAACCGAAGTGGCTATTTTTGGTTCACATCCTTGTATGCATTATGTATTTATTATTCATAATACAGACAATAGTTACGGAGGATTGGAACACGCACATTCTTCTGTAAATCATATTACACGCTGGAGTTATAATATAGAAAATTATCAGCGCACCATCAGCCTTTTAGCACATGAATATTTTCATCTTTGGAATGTAAAACGTATTCGACCAAAAGCATTTATTCCATTTAATTATACTACAGAAAATTACACAGAGTTACTTTGGTTTTTCGAAGGTATTACCAGTTATTATGATGATTATATTTGCTATCGTGCTGGTGTAACATCTAAAGAGAAATTTTATCAAATTGTTGCCAATAATATCAATGATGTAGTTAATACCAGTGGTGCAGATACACAAACTTTGGCAGAAGCAAGCTATGACACTTGGTTGAAATATTACAGAAGAAACGAAAACAGTTCTAATACACAAATAAATTATTACACGCATGGCGCTTTGATAGCAATGGTCTTTGATTTTATGATTATGCAGGCGACAAAAGGGGAAAAATGCTTAGATGATGTGATGCGTATTTTATATGAAGAGTATTTAAAACATCCCAATAAAGGCATTACACATAAAGATATTTTAGCTGTTTTTAATTCTGTGAGCGGACTTGATTTTGAGCCTCCTTTCCAACAATATATTTTCACCTGTTCCTTGCCGGATATTGATTTATTTTTGGATTTAATGGGAATAGAATTAATCAATACGACTGAAGAAGACACTGTCTTTTTAGGATTAAGCACCCAATGGAAAGAAGGCAAGTTAATGATTTCAAAATTAGATAAACAATATGGTGCATACAAAGGTGGATTGAGTGTAGAAGATGAAATTATAGCGATCGACAGATTTAGGATTAATAAAGAATTCAGCAACATCTATGCACACAAAACAGTCAATGACACCATTGAGGTTTTAGTATCCAGACAAGGCGTTATTATGTCTTATACTATTTCATTAACGGAAGATAAGAGAAAAAGATTTCGACTGTCAGAGCGAAAAAACAAAGATGAACTTCAATATATTTTACATAAAAAATGGTTGGAATAAGCCCAACACACTTGTTAT
>JBDKHK010000133.1:0-3398 GCA_039797705.1 Bacteroidota bacterium | reverse complement strand
TATTTTGTGGCGCCGTTGCTTTTTTCATCCTCGAAATTAACATAAAATTTACTTTTTTTATAATTCATTCTTATTTGTATAACTACACCTAAAATTTTGTATAAATCAGAAAATTTAATAATTTCGGATTCATTGTTTAAATTTTTGAGATAGACTTTATTTTCATAAATAATTTTTTGCATAAGTTGCGGTTTAGACATTCCTTTTTTATGAATAATGATAAAATCTCGATTGCGTCCTTTTAAACTAGGGTCAATAACTAACAAAGACCCCGCTAAAAAATTATTGGCATTATTCTCTTTAATCACTACGCCATAACTATTCTCATTTAAAGTTATATCACGTATTAATAATGAGGAGAAAGCTAGATAGCATCTATTTCTTGGAGTATTAAGAATGTCTTTCCAATGTATCAGCGGAAGTGTTAATCCACTGGGTTGTTTATTGTTTTTTTTTGGCAATGCTTCTCTTCCGATTAACTGATCGAGTGACACAGAAAAATATTTTGCAATAGGAGCCAATGATGCTAGTGTGGGATTATTTTCTTTGTTTAGTCTTAATCGCTTGAGCGTTGAGAGAGGAATACCTGTATGTTTGTGGAGTTGATTAATATTTATTCCCCACTTTTTTATTAGATATTCTAGCGTGTTGTTTAGTGTGTGCTTAAAGGACAATTGAAATAAACCTCTGTAAGGTCACTTTTTGTAATTTACTTTACTAGAAACATTATCTTTTTTTATTAAAAACAATGTACAGCGAATAAATTAAACAAGATCCTTACTAAATTATTTTTAAAACCAGAAAATTATGCCATCAATATAATGTTAAATCAAATTTATTTATTGATTAAATTTTTTATATGGTTGCAAGATAGTCCATAAATGGACTATCATAAATTATGAAAATTTATGGTTAGAATTTTTGGTCAAGGAGAGAAAAAAAGTGGATAAAAAAAAAGAATTTTATTAGTTGAAGATCAGCTGATAATTCAACGGGTACATAGTATTTTTTTAAGGAAAATGGGGTATCAAGTTGATATTGCCGCAAATGGAAAACAAACTTTGGAAATGTGTTTAAGTAGCACTTATCATCTTATTATTCTTGATGCCGGTTTGCCTGATATGCAAGGCGTTGAAGTGGGAAAAAGAATTCGTTTATTAGAAAAAAATAATAAAACGAATCGAAAGCCAATAATATTATTGAGCGCATATCCAGCTAATAATTTAAAAACCTGGTGCCAGGAAGCGGAAATAGATAATTTCTCAACCAAGCCTATTCCATATAAAGATTTATATACCATGCTAGAAAATATTTTTAATCAACAAGCAGTCAATAATGACATTATTTAGCTAAATGAAAAAACCTCTGAAAACTATTATGTGTTCCCAAAGGTTTTTTACTTAAACTTTTAAATATAGTAAACAGAGCGATGAGCACTTAGACTTTATTTTAAATTACCTAGATTAGCGAAATTTGCTGAAAACGTTAGAGGAGGTTCTTTTTCCTCCTTTTTTTCAGATGATGGCTCGTGATTAATTACACAGGCCAATATCCAAGCTATACCTAATTCTAATCCTGCTAATACAACTCCGACTAATACACCATCTATTATCATATTTGTCCCCCATTCAATTGTTGAAATTTCTTAGTAAATTTTAGGAAATTTTAGTTATTTTTTTCTACTACAACGAATTAAAAACTTTGAAAATCGTCATGTTTTTTAAAAAATAAAAAACAATTTTTCTAAA
This sequence comes from Bacteroidota bacterium, assembly GCA_039797705.1. Lineage (GTDB taxonomy): Bacteria > Bacteroidota > Bacteroidia > Chitinophagales > JADIYW01 > JADJSS01. Next base: position 1,650 of record JBDKHK010000133.1, on the reverse strand, counting down.
TTCCTATTAATTGATTCCCTATTAATATTGGACTTTTACTTGGAAAAGGGGTAGCGGGACGAGATGAAAGGGTTGTAAGTGGTTGGATAAGAAAGATGCAATTCAATGACTATAGCAATTAGCCTGCATACTTGTAAGCTAAATCTTAGGTAAAAGCTCTTTGAACTCCATTACCAATAAATAAAGCACCCGCGATACCGAGCACTAATAATAAAGGCTTTCCTCCTTTGACTCTAAATCCTGTGGCTAAAGAATTTTTTCTATAACGTCCACGCCAAGCCATTAATGATGGGAGTAAAATGAAAAGTACTGCACAATAAATCCCGGCATAACTTAATGCCCCAATAAAGGCACCAGGATAAAAAAGTACTACTGTCATAGGTGGTAGAAACGTAGCCAAATAAACAATAACTCCACCTTTACCACGTTTAGTGGTCCTTAAACCATCAGCCAAAAAATCAGATAAACTTAGCCCACTCGCAAGAAAAGAGGTGGCTAGACAAATAGAAGTAAAAATTCTGGCCATAAAGGTAATTAATGAATTATTTAACGTATTGCTTAATTGCATAACAAACTCACTGGTTGAATGTTTGGAATGTAGCATATTAATTAATCCATAATTTCCTTCACGAGGCAGTACTCCCATGATACATAGATCCCAAAATAAATAACAAATTAAGGGAATTAAACTACCTATTAAAATTGCTTTTCGTAATTTTGGAATATCATCTTTAAAATAAGTTCGTAGACTTGGTATGATGTTAGCAAAAGTAAATGAGGTTATCATTACTGTTGCCCCGCTCGTTAAGTAAAGCATGTTTCCATCGGTTAACTTAGAGATAGAGATAGAAGGAATGATAAATAAAATAAGTAAAACATAAATGCTAAACTTACTAAACATTAAACCACGATTCACATAATCGACATAATGAATGCCTCGGTATACTACATAACTTAAAATCGCTACAAATAGAAGGATAGATAACCAGTTGGGTATTTTAAAACCTAAGTTAAGCAATAAGCCGCTGAGAAAATCTCCCCCTCCAGCCATATAAGCAGCAAGGACCGAATAAAATAATAAAAGATAACTTATCCAGGCAACGGACTCACCCCAGCGCCCTAATAAAATGCGTGACATGGAAATAATGTTAGTATTGGCGGGGAGCCATAGATTAACTTCAAGCACTAAAAAAGCGCTGGCAGTCATTATGAACCAGCATAGTAATAAAAGAATCAAGGAGTTTGTAAACCCTGCTTCTGCTGTTGCAATAGGTAATGCTAACATTCCACCCCCTATTGCCGTGCCCACTATGAGCAAAATACCCCCAAGAAGCTTAGTATCTAATTTGTTAAACATATTAAAGAGTTAAAAAAATGCAAATTGAGTATATTTTAATGTCTGTATATTTTAGTGTCTAAAGTTAACCGTACAACAAACACTTTTATGACACAAGTAAAAATTTTTTTCAAAAAATTAAGTACTACTTTTAATGATTTGATCATTAAGAATCAATGTGATGATTGGAATTTTCGTTCGATGAGACATGGAGAGCACGAAGTGCGGTCGAAGAGCCCGCGATAGGCGTGCGTTGACGGGCGAAGCAGGAAACGCATCACGCCGTCAAGTCATGGTGGTAGCCACTGCACGCA
>JBDKHK010000132.1:0-6419 GCA_039797705.1 Bacteroidota bacterium | reverse complement strand
AATTACTCTGAAAAATCATATAGTTTTTCCTATTTTTAAAGAAAGTATTTCTTATGATAGATGTTTTAGTTCCGAAAGGTGGATGGATAATAAATGAAATGAAATTGCCAGTACCCGATACAAATGCTTATAATTTTTTTTTCAAAAGTGCAACTACTATTGCAAAAGCATTAGGCAGAAATGAAGTGCCTGATGTTTTTAAAATTTTAGCTATCAATAAAGACTTGTTTTGGCGGTGGTTGTTGTTTGCTTCACGATTGATGCCAAACGGAGAACTAACAGATAGAGAAAGAGAATTGATAATTTTGCGGGTAGCATGGTTGTGTAAATCTCGTTATGAGTGGGGGCAACATGTTGAAATTGGACAAAAAATAGCAAAATTATCGGATAAGGATATTGTAAATATTTCGCTTGGTGCCAAATCTTTTTCGGATAGAAAGGAGAAATTGTTAATACTCTCTTGTGATGAATTGATTGAACATAAAACGCTTTCTGAGTCAACATGGAATGAATTGTTACGTTGGTACAGTCATAAATTGATGATAGAGATAACCATGCTTATCGGTCATTATGAAATGTTGGCAGGCATTTTAAATAGTGCTGGCTTAAAGTTAGAACCCGTAATGGAAAAATACTATCATGAATTTAATGAGCGCATAATGAACAATGAATGATTGTCCAATAATTGATTACTATCCTTATTTGCTAAATGCTTTTTGAAAATAATCATTGGCAATTTGCAACACCCAATCCGAAGCGAAATTAAATTTATCTTTCCCCCAGTTTCCAAATCGTATATCTGGTGATGTAAATACATAATAATCATTTTTTACTATACCTTTTAAGATAGCAGTTGCCGCTTGCTCAGGGCTGACAGCATGCTGCTGAAAACGTTTCTTTAAAGCCGTAAATTTATTTTCTGTTATTTCTATACCAGATACTTTTATAGAGCTGACCAATCCTGTATTTACTGCTCCTGGACACACCAAATGCACGTTTATTTTATGCCGTTTTAAATCGTGTTTTAAAACATCGGACAATCCTCGTAATCCGTATTTGCTGGCGCAATATGCACCGTGCCAAGGTAGTCCAAACAACGCAGCGGCAGATGCTACATTTACTAAATTACCCCCTTTCTTTTCTTCTATCATTTTAGGTAAAAAAGATTCAATAATATGAATTGGTCCCATGAGATTTACATCAATTACTTTTTTCCATTCTTCATGTTGCATTTTATCTACAGCCCCCCAAATGGCAATACCGGCAATATTCATTACGATGTCCATAGCGCCGTATTTTTGGTGAATTTCGTTTGAAAATGCTTGCACTTGTTCAAAATTTGTAATATCTAACGATGTTGAAAATGCTACATTTCCTCCATTTGCCTTTATTTCATTAACAGTTTCCGCTAAAAGTTCGGATTGAATATCTGTTAGAAACAAAATAGCTCCATGCTTTCCTAATAACAAGGCAACGGATTTGCCAATACCACTTGCTGCGCCAGTAATTAAACATTTTTTTTGTTGAAAAAAAATACTATTCATTGCCTAAAATTTAAAAGTTACATTAAAATAAAAAAGAATTTTCAATCTGTTGTAATTAGAAACTAAAATACGTTTTTATCTTGTCTTCTTTATTATAATCAGTAAATTTGTTCTACAATATTTTCAATAGATACTTGTTTAAATGTTTTATAGATTTATTTTACTTATTCATGTCATGTCTGCAATATTGGGTTTAGGTCCCGGATTTGTTATGATTTATATTGTAACGAAAGCAAAAAATATGACTGAATTGAAGCATGCCTATTTCATCAGAAATAGAATACATATTTTTGTAATGGTAGGCGGAACTTTATTGCTGCTGACAGGAATTATAATGGGTTGTTTGAATCCATTATTATTTCATGTAAAATGGTATGTGATTAGTTTATTTTTATTTTTAACGGCTCTTGCCTTTGGGCCGCTTTTTTTATCGCCTCGCTCCAAACCTATCAAAAAATTATTGCAAGAATATAATGGAGAGGAAATTCCTGCAGAATATTATGCATTATCCAAAAAACTTTTCTTTTATGAAAGAATCGAAAATGTATTATTTCTCATCATTATTTTTTTAATGATTTTGGGGAAATATATTAGCTGGTTGCGTTAGTAGGGTTACGTTTTAGAAGAATTATTTTGTTTCAATAAAACACTCATTTCTTGTTGTAGTTTCAATGCTTCTGCTCTTGCTTTTTCAGCAAAATCTTTTCCGTTAGATGCATAAATAATACTGCGTGTAGCATTGACCAATAATCCCCCATCTTTATTCATCCCGAATTGAGATAATTTTTGAAGATTACCGCCTTGCGCACCAACGCCGGGTACCAAGAAAAAATGCTCCGGACAAAATTGACGTATTTCTTTAAATATTTCTTCATGTGTTGCTCCAATGACAAACATCGTATTTTCCGGGCTTCCATATTCCATTACTCTTTCTATCACCAATTGATACAATGGTTTTTTATGAGTTTTTAAAAATTGAAAATCTTTAGAACCTTTGTTAGAAGTAAGCCCCAACACGATGACCCATTTGTTTTTTATTTCTAAAAATGGTTGAATGGAATCTTCTCCCATGTATGGTGCAACCGTGATAGAATCGAAAGGCATATTTTCTAAAAAAGCTTTGGCATACATGGCAGATGTATTGCCGATATCGCCGCGTTTAGCATCTGCAATTTTGAATAAATTATCAGGGATATGTTTGACCGTTTTTTCTAAAGTTTCCCAACCTTTGGCGCCATACATTTCATAAAAAGCAATATTGGGTTTGTAAGCAACGCATAAATCGTGCGTAGCATCAATAATCTGCTTATTAAATTCTAAAATAGGATTTTTGTATTTTAAAAGATGTGGTGGAATCTTAGAAATATCTGTATCCAAACCAACACACAAATATGATTTTTTTCGTTTGATTTGTTGAAGAAGTTGCTTTCGTGTCATACAATAAATTTTCTGAATGCAATTAAATTACACGGCTTCCACCGCAATTATTTCTGGCACAAATGTTTTGACTGTACTTTCTACGCCTGCTTTCATGGTCGAAGTACTCATTCTGCATCCATCGCAATTTCCAAGTAATTTTACTTTTACAATCAAGTCATCCGTCACATCAATTAATTCTATATCTCCACCGTCCGATTGTAAAAATGGTCGGATGTTATTGAGTGCGTTTTCTACTTTTCTTACTAGTTCGTTTTTTTCTGATGATTGCATTGTGATGCTAAGTTACGATATTACTTCCTTTTTTGTATTGCTTACATTTTGAATAGCTATTTGTCGTGCTACACTTTGTGCTAATTGTTCAAATACTTTAGAGCCCTCAGTAGCAGTTTGTAAGGCAATCGGCCTGCCTAAGTCGCCACCCTCCCGAATGTCTTGCTCAATGGGCAACTCTCCGATGAATGGAACATCAAATTGTTGTGCCAATAATCTTCCGCCTCCTTTTCCAAAAATGTAATATTTTTTATCGGGCAATTCATTTGGTGTGAAATAGGACATGTTTTCTATAACGCCCAATACAGGAACATTGATAGTTTCTAATTGATAAAAGGCAATAGCTTTACGCGCATCTGCTAAGGCAACTTCTTGGGGTGTTGTTACTACAACAGCACCAGTAACTGGAACTATCTGTGCAATAGTCAAATGAATATCGCCAGTGCCCGGCGGTAAATCTATTACCAAATAATCTAAATCCTCCCATAGTACTTCGGTGATGATTTGACGTAAAGCCGAAGTTGCCATCGGTCCTCTCCATGCCACGGGTTGCTTGTCTTGAATTAAAAATCCGATAGACATGACGGGCATTCCTAAATAATCTACTGGAATGATTTTATTTTTTTCTTCTACTTTTTTCACCTCTGGGCGTACGTTTTGCAAGCCAAGCATCGTGGGTAAAGATGGGCCGTAAATATCGGCATCTATCATGCCTACTTTTGCACCGGAGCGCAATAAAGCCAAGGCTAAATTTACCGAAACTGTTGATTTTCCAACGCCTCCTTTTCCAGAGGCAACGGTAATAATGTTTTTTACATTGGGTAGTATTTCAGATTTTACATCGCGCAAAGTGGTCACTCTGGAAGAAAAATCAATGATTACACTAACTTCACTGGATACTAATTGTGCAATGGCATTTCTGCTATCGTTTTCCATCTGCTCTTTTAAAGGGCAGGCAGGAGTAGTTAATTCTATTGTAAATTTGATTTCATCCTCTGTAAAAGAAAGATCTTTAATCATGTTTAAGGTGACCAAATCTTTCTTAAAGTCAGGGTCTTCTACCTGCGATAAAGCGTATAATATTTGTTCTTCCGTGAATTTCATTGTTCAAAATTAATCATTAATACATGGTTTCAGACATTTTTGTCTAAAATAGAAGTTAAGAAAATAAGAAAAAATGATAAGTATTTTATTTTGTTCTTGTTTGTTCTGCTCTGGTAATAAATTCATCAATTAATTTTGCAGTATATTGCGGATGTACCATGTGATATAAATGTTCTCTGAATAAATTTTTTTCTTGATAGTTAGTAACATCCAATACTTCGATTCCTTTTCCTTTATAAAGTCGAGAGACATATTCAGCAATACCATCGCGTTCACTCTTTAGAATCATTACTGGGATATTATTTTGAGGAATATTCACCAGTCCTACTTGTTTGTCAAATGCATAGGATTCTCTAAAGGCAGAATGTGATTGAATAGCAAATACTTTAACAGGTACTTTGTTTAGTGCTTTTTCTATAGGTATGCGGTTCAAATCGGGTAGAGAATCCATATTGGTCATTAAAACTAATACTCTTTCTTTCATCGCTTTCCAGATTCCCTTTGTTCTATGGGATTCTTGGGAAATTAATGTTTTTAATAAATTAATGGAACGCTTGCGAACATTCTCTTTTAAATCTATGGGGATAACGGTTCTTAAGGTTAATAAGAAGGATTTTTCAGGTAAATTTTTACCAAATAACGTCATGGAGGGTAAAATTACTTCATCTAAGAATCCAATCAAAGCGTGTTTGGCTTCTTCTCCAAAGAATGGATTGGCTCCGATTCGTCCGCAAAGGTATTTTTTTATTCCTGGATAATCTTCTAAATGTTGGTCTATCATTAAGAAATAAATATTACCCATCGAGTGATCGAAAATATATACAGGATGTCCTTTGGAGCCAAAATATTCTACCGCTGCTTCTATATTTCTGGTAACGTGATTGGAGTAACTGTTAGGTGGTAAATCTGTAGGAATGGTACCATAGTGCATTGCACCAGCAATATATTTTGTGGAAGGAATGCAAGTCAATAATCCATCGAAAGAATTTAATCCTAAAAATCCATGAATGAGTAATATAACGGGTAGCTTTTCTTTGGCATTTTCTTTATATGGATTGGCTAAATCAATTTTTATATTACTCACGCCGTAAGGTGTATCACGTTTTACTTCCACCATGGGCCAAGTCAATGCTTGGTCATCCATAAATACCGTAAGTTTGCTTTTAACCTGTTTAATGTGTCGAATAAAACTGGGGCTTTCATTTGGTTTTCCCGTGGTGCTGTACAACCACGCTAAAGGTCTGCGCTTATCGGACTTGGTAGCTAAAAATGCTATACGGTTGGATTGTAAAAGAAATTGAGGGGTTGCGGTTATTTCTTTTTCTTTTCCCAACATCACAATAGTATAAATCTCTGAAGAGTCAAAGGCTTTAGAGTTGCGCTCAATGCCACCAATTCTTCCTTTAGGGTTGGAGGCTAAGAATACATAATCAAATCCTTTTTTATTGTTTTCTTTTAAGAATAATTCAATTGTATTGTTGAGGGTTTTTAAAGATTCTTCTACCTTGTCTTCGTCAATATTTCTGCCTAATACTTGTTCTTTTTTTATAAATCCTTTACGCATCAAACTCTTCAAAAACTCACTGGAAGTAAAAACACCTTCTAAGCCTTCTTGACTTTTTAGTGGAGAATTGAGAAAGGTATAATAGATATATTCTGGATTTTTAATTTTTTGATAAAAATCTACAATGTTTTTATACGGACCCACCGGAGACTGTCCATGAGAGAGACAAACTAAAAATTTTTGTTTCTTTTGAGTAAGTTGATTGGCATGTTTGATAAAATCTTTTCCTACTGCGATATTAAATTCTTCCTGTGTTTTGCAATACCTCGTGTCTGGTGCTGCATAATTAGGATCAATTTCTATTGGATTCATAAAAAAAAATAGCGGCTAATTAAATTGCTCTAATTTAAAGAATATATACCAACGAAAATAGTATTAAATTGTAAAATCTATTTTTAAAGAGATAATATTTAATTAAATGTTTTATTAAATAGAATGAAAATTGAAATTAGTAAGAGCAAAAGAATAAAGATGTTTTGCTTTTTTGATGTCGTTTT
>JBDKHK010000131.1:0-13831 GCA_039797705.1 Bacteroidota bacterium | reverse complement strand
GGCATCTTTGGCTGTCCATACTCTTGTTAAAGTATAACTATTCGCACAAGTGCCATTTGCTCTTGTTTCATTATAAGTAACCGTGGCTGCTCCGCAATTATCCGTCGCCGTTAAGATTGGTGCCGTCGGTACTGCTTCACAACTTACGGTAATGTTTTGTGGTAAATTTCCAGAAAAAGTCGGTGCTTTCGTGTCTTGCACGGTGATGATTTGTGTGTAAACGGGACTGGTTCTTCCACATTTATCCGTAAATGTCCATGTATTGGTATAAGTACCTTTTGTAGGACATGCATTTAACACGGGTGTATAAACTCCACTTACTTTAATTAAAGTCATATTACATTTGTCGGTAGTAGGAACTAATGCTTGTGCTGTCGTTAATGCTTGTGCATCATTACATTCTATAGTTCTGTTTAATACCCCTGCTGCGGTTGCCCATTGAGCAGGCGTTAATTGATTTGCAGTAATATTTGTAACAGTGGATTGATTGTTCCCAATGCCACAATTTGTTAATGCATTTGAACTTACTGATTTTTGAGTAGTTGGATTTTGAACTCCGATATAGGTGGCAGTTATTTGAGAAGAAATACTTTGAGAGCACGCAGTTTCTAAGAAATAACACACGTCTTTCACTTTTACTTTATAGCTAATAGTTAAAGCAGGATCATTCAAATCCAACAAACCATCTGGAATATTAAATATTACAATATTCGTAATTGGATCGTAGCTGTAAGTAACTCCTGACGGCAATGGTGGCAATGGTACTACCAATGTTACTTCAGGGGGAAGTGTATCTCTGATGACCACATTGTGTGCGTCATCATTTCCATTGTTTTTTAATGTAAAACTGTAAGTAATTTCACCGCCGGGTGCTACACTTGAAGGAGTGGCGGTCAAGTAAATTGGAGTAAGATCGGGTGCCCAAATATCTGTAGAAAAACCTAACATAAATAAACCATACGTTTCCTGATTGGATGTAAGTCGAAATATGGCAGATGTTTGATTATTTTTAATTATAGTGTTACTAGGGTTGCTTAAAGTGAAGTATCCCGCATCAAAACCCAAAGTATTGGTACTCGCAGGATTTCTATCTATAAAATCTGCCCCTTCAACCGTAATTCTACTATTAAAGAAGTTATTTGATGACCGGTTGGTGGTAGAGAGATCTACATAATTATTGGCAACATTTTTAATCTGAAACTTATCCCCTGATAAAGCTCTATCTCCTTCCAAAGCTCCAAATGCAATTTTTGAAGAAACATTCCCTGTTGGTGGAGTTTGAAACCCTGAAATTGTAATATCATAATTATTTTGGGAGGAAGTTACATTTGCATATCCATCAAATACAGAAATATATTTTGCAGGAAAGGTTGAAACACCTAGTGCATTTGTTTCCGAACCTTCATAAACAAATATTATCATCCATCCTCCTGATGTGCCGACATTTGTACCTGTGTGGTCTGAAGTTAAAGTACCTTTTTTTGTACGAACATTTGCCAATTGATATTTTCCGAATGGGCTTGATATTGCTTTTACACTATTGGTAATATCTTTAACACAAGCATAGGGATCATTTACAAAATGAGCTGCTCTCCCATTATATATTATATCATCTGCTGTAATAGTTGTATAGGTAGATTGTCCTGGCAGCATCAATTTTACTTGACTGAAATCCCAATTAGGTTCATTACCAGTGTCTTCAAAATCTGCTGCACTCCAATATAAATATGCTTTTTTTATAGTATAACATTTGCTTGGCAAAGCGGAGGGCGCAGTAAGATTAGCACTACTCGAATTAAATGTAGTTGCATCAGCATCAATATCTACAAATACAGAGGTCAAATTCTGATTATCATCATTGTCTGTATAGTTTGCTGTGGCATTTGTTGACAACATATTATTTCCAATAGTCAAAAAATCTCCGTGTATATTTTCGGAATATCTGAGTGAAAATGTTTTCTGCAACTGGGCTTGTACAGTGTTGGGAATTATACATACTATTAACAATAACAGTACAATTCGCATCTTTATCTTTGTGTAACTCATGTCTATTACAATTTTATAATTATCTAAAATCTTTGGGATCAGGAATAAAGGTTTCTATTTCAATTTTATTGGATATAATAATTTTATCTTTTAAATCCATTACTTTTATTTCTGTACAATTTAGTTGGTTTAATAAAGTCGTTGTATTGATTATTTTAACATAGAATTCTTGCTCTCCATTTGCCGGAATAACTAATTCTTCGGTGTTTTTTGCATTTAGTTCTTTATTGACATCTGTATATATTTTTTGATCTAAATTAATGCCTGCGGAAAATTTGCTTTTATTGCTACAAATACTGTTTATAGCAATTAACATCACATTCATTGATTGAGAAGTTGTATTGATTGCTTTTAGTTGATAGACATGTTCTTTATTGGTATGTGGTGCTTCGCTATTATGAACGACCAATAATTTTATCGGTGTATTTTGTTGCAGTTTGGGCACCTCAGGAGTTGCTGCTTTCAATATAGAAAGGGAAAACAGGCACATTAAATAGGTGGTAATAATTGTTATGTTTTTCATACTTTATCTATTTTCAAAATTTATTATTTCAAGCATAAAGAAATCATCTTCAATGCTGATTGATTTTAAATTTGTAATAGGGTAGTATGTTTCTAATTACATCAAATATTGGATGATTGTATATTCAACAAATGCTTTTGTATTGTTGCGCTGCTAAATTTATTTGTCAAATTTCAAAATATTTTTGAAAAGTGACCAATTGATATTCGAAGAAAATTATTCGTAAACGATACGAAAGAATTGATTTTTTACATGATTGTTTTCATGTAAGAAAAAGAAAATAATTTTTGTGATAAATATTGTTTTTCATAGTTTTTGAAATTTAAAAAATCTCTATAATATTTTACTACTACAGGACTGATGTTTGGTTTTTGGTTTTGTATTATCAAATCTGTTTAAAGAATTGATATAAATCAAATTTATACTGTATTTTGAAAATCCGCAAGTAATTTTTACATTTTTTAACAAAATACCTAAATTTAGGTATGTGTAAAAGGCAAAAAATGTCAATATAACAGTACAAATATTAAAATAAGACATTGCTTTGTAAGAAAATTGTATATTTATTTGCCTAAATGTATTCGATATTTCATTTTGAACAATTATATAAAATTTAATTCTTTGAGAAAATTTATTTCTACAACTTTATTGATTTATCTATTGATTTTTAGCATCAATAGAACTTTTGCTTTAAACAACGAAATTGGATTTCCGAATCTACATTTATTAAAAATGGACAGTAGTACTTATTTAAGCAATAAAGATTTAAAAGAGAATTGGAACACTGTTTTTATTAATTTCAGTCCGGTTTGTGAGCATTGTCAACATACGATAAAAAGTATTTTAGAAAACATATCCAAATTCAAAGAAACTCAATTTATTCTCACTTCATTTGAAAATTTTGAGTCTATTCAGAAATTTTATTTTGACAATGGATTAGGCTCTTTTACTACCGTTTATATTGGGCAAGAAGTGGATTACAATTTGACTAAACAGCTCAAATATTCAAGTTTTCCGTGCTTGATTTTATTTAACAAAGAAAAAAAATTTATAAAAAAAATAGAAGGTGCTACGAATACAAAGTTGCTTCAAAAATTTTTAAAAAATTAAACAACATTTTATTTCACTAATTGATTGCTTAATTTTTTCAACTCTACCTCTGCAATTTTAGCGTTATAGCGTGCCAATATCACATTATAAAGAGCATCTTCAAAACTGCTTTGTGCTTGTCTTATATCCAATGATGTAGATTGATTCAATCTATATCTATCTAATGTAATGTCCACATTTTCTCTTGCTGTTTGTACTGTTTCTTCGTTAAGTATCAGCACTTTTTGGGCATAATCAAAATCCTGAAAAGCAGAAAGCACTTGAGCATCTAAATCGTTTTTTACTTGAGATAATTGTATTTCTTGAGTGGCAATATTTACCGCAGAAGCTTCTAGTTGTTTTTTTATCATTCCGCCATTAAATATAGGAATCACTGCATTTAATCCAAAAGTAGGGCCATAAGAACGATTAAATAATTGCAATCCTGCTTTGCTATTATTTTGAGAAAAAGTATATCCAGAACTAAAATTAATAGAAGGCAATCGCTGGGAATTTATTTCTTTATGTTGATACTTTGCTATTTCTATATTTTTCTTGGCACTTTGTACTAAATAACTATTTGTTATGCTGGAGTCTTTTATATTTTGCCATTGTGATAACGCCTCTATTACAATGGTATCCAATACCTCAAAATTTGTAGTAGCCTCTCTGCCTAATAATTGATTCAAAGCAATTTTATTTTGTTGTAAGATTGTTTGTTGTTTTAGGTGATTAATTTTTTGGGTAGAGTAATCTACTTTTGCTTGCAACAATGGAGTTTTATCACTATACCCGACCTCTAATTTTTTTTGAGATAGAGCAACCCGTTCTTCTGATATTTTAATGGATTCATCTAATGCTTTAATTTGTTGTTTTTGTCGTACAATATTATAATATGCCGTCAGTACCTGAGCAACTATATTTTGTATTTGATTTTTTAATTGAATTTCTCCCAATGATTGTAATGCGGCTAATCTATCTTTAGTTGCAAACATTTTCATGCCATCAAAAATTGTCCAGTTCATATTTATGCCTGCATTAAAACTATTTACAGGTACCCAATTTTTATTTACTTCTTGCCCTGTATTAAATTTTTGCTTGGTATTATTTAAATTAAAAACATCGCCGGTAGTCACATTTATTTTAGGGAACATTCCGGCCGTTGCTTTATTATTATTAATTCTTGCTATGTCTGCTTCGTTTTTTGCTAAAACAATATCAAAATTTTTGCTAACCGCGAAGGCTACAGCATCTTCTGGTGTTAATAATTCTTGTGCTTCTATTTTTGTATAAAAAAGAGAAGCTATAACAATTAATATAGAGCTAATAGATTTCATTTTATTCTTCTGTTTGTGGTTTTGTTAATGACATAAAAGTGTACATAGCTGGAACGACAAATAAGGTTAATATTAAAGAGAATATAATACCTCCAATGATAACAATTCCTAAGGACACACGGCTGGTGGAGCCTGCGCCAAATGCGGCAGCAATCGGCACAGCGCCTAATGCCATTGCCAAGCTTGTCATCAAAATGGGGCGTAATCGCATGGCGGCGGCATGAATGGCCGCATCCATCTTGCTCATTCCTTCGCGACGTTTGGTATTGGCAAATTCAACAATTAAAATACCATTTTTAGTAACTAACCCAATGAGCATAATCATTCCAATTTGGCTGAAAATATTAAGGGTTTGACCAAATATCCAAAGTGATAATAATGCACCTGCTAATGCTAATGGTACTGTAATCATAATAATAAATGGATCTACAAAACTTTCAAACTGCGCCGCTAATACTAAATAAATTAATACCAATGCAAGGATTAATGCAAACATCGTATTGGAAGAACTTTCTGCAAAATCACGAGAAGAACCCGACAAAGTAGTAGTGAATGAGTCGTCCAATACATCCTTAGCAATACGTTGCATTTCATCAATACCATCTCCTACGGTTTTTCCGGGTGCTAAACCAGAAGATATCGTAGCGGATTTGTAGCGATCGTAATGGTATAATTGCGGTGCTTTTGCCATTTCTTCAATTTGTATTACATTGTCTAAAGAAATTAATTGTCCTGAATTATTTCGAACATAAATATCTTTTAAATCTTCTGGTTTATTTCGTTCGCTGTACATACTTTGACCAATTATCTGATATTGTTTACCATTGCGTAAAAAATATCCAAATCTTCTGCCACTTAATGTAAATTGTAGTGTTTGTGCAACGTCTTGAACGGATACGCCTAATGCATTTGCCTTATCTTTATCAATAGTAATATCTACTTCTGGTTTATTAAATTTTAAATTGACATCATACCCAACAAAAACGGGACTTTGAGATACTTCTTCCATAAATTTTGGAACTGCTTGTTGTAGTTTATCAAAATCAAAATTTTGAAGTACAAATTGCACTGGCATTCCAAACTTTGCAGAACCCACAGAAATAGTTTGCTCTTGGATAACAAATGCTCTTCCTAAATTAAATTGGGAAAAATTTTTGCCTAAATATTGTGCAATATCATCTTGAGAACGTGTTCTATCTTTACTCTCTTTCAATCGCAAGCGCATGAAACCAGAGTTTGCCGCACCAGAACCAATAAACCCAGGAGAGGTAACACTTAATGCAACTTCTTTTTCGGGTACGGAGTCCATTATAAATTGCGTAACCCTGTCCACATAATCTTGCATAGCCGGATAGGCAGTACCTTCTGGTGCTGTAAGCGAAACACGAAGAACATTTCTGTCTTCCATTGGCGCTAATTCTGATTGTAAACTTTTTCCTATTAGAAAGATTAATACAAAACAAACGGCAATGATAAAAAGCGACACCCAACGTATTTTCATAAAAGATGTAAGGGCGTCTGTGTATCCATCATCCATTCCTTTAAAAAAGGGTTCTGTTTTTTCATAAAACCAAGAATGTTTATGTTCACTACCACCTAACCAAACGTTTAAAACTGGGGTTAATGTTAATGAAACGAATGCCGATATTAATACCGCTCCTGCAACAACAATACCAAATTCTTTAAATAAACTGCCTACAAAACCTTGCATAAAAACAATAGGCAAGAACACGATTGCCAATGTAATGGAAGTTGAAACTACTGCAAAGAAAATTTCTTCTGAACCTTCTCTGGCTGCTTTCATTTTGGGCATGCCAGATTCTAATTTTTTAAAAATATTCTCCGTGACAACAATTCCGTCGTCCACCACTAAACCGGTAGCTAAAACAATGGCCAATAGCGTCAATACATTAATAGTAAATCCAAAAATATACATAATAAAGAATGCTCCAATGAGTGATACCGGAATATCGAATAAAGGACGCAAAGCCATAATCCAATCTCTAAAAAACAAATAGATAATTAAGATGACTAAAACGATGGCTATTAGCAACGTTTCTTTTACTTCTGAAATAGAATTTTTAATAAATACAGTATTATCTAAAGCAATATTTAATTTTATGTCTTTAGGGATTTCTTTTTTTATTTGTTCTAATCTTTTATAGAATTCATCGGCAATCTCAACATAGTTTGCTCCAGGCTGTGGCACTAATGCGAGTGCTACCATGTCTATTGCTTTTTCTTTTAAACTGGTTTCAAAATTTTCTGTTCCTAATACTGCATATCCTATATCTTTTAATCGCACTGTTTGTCCGCCTTCATCTTTAATAATCATATTATTATATTCTTCGGCGGTATTGATTCGGCCTAAGGCATTTACAGTTAGCTCTGTATTTTGACCGGATATTTTGCCAGATGGCAATTCTACATTAGTTTTATTTAAGGCATTTTGTACATCGATTGCTGTTAGATTGTAAGCTGCTAATTTTTGCGGGTCAAACCATAGTCGCATGGCGTAATTTTTCTGTCCCCAAATTTGAATACTACTTACACCCGGGATGGTTTGTAGTCGTTGTTGTAATACATTTACGGCATAATCGTTCAATTCTAAAACACTTTTTGAATCGCTTTGTACTGTCATTGAAATAATAGCGTCTGAATTGGCGTCTGCCTTGGAAACCACGGGAGGTGCGTCTATATCTTGTGGTAGCAGGCGTATGGCTTGAGACACTTTATCGCGCACGTCATTTGCGGCTGTTTCCAAATCTGCCGACAAATCAAATTCTACGGTAATATTAGATGAACCTTGATTACTTGCAGAGGATATAGTTCGAATACCTTGCACGCCATTGATAGCATTTTCTAAAGGTTCTGTAATTTGAGATTCTATAATATCTGCATTGGCTCCTGTGTAATTAGTACGCACTGTAATGACTGGAGGGTCGATGGAAGGATATTCGCGTACGCCTAAAAAAGTATATGCAATGATACCAAATAGGATGATGATAACATTCATTACTATGGCAAAAACCGGTCGGCGTAAACTTAGTGATGGTAAACCCATTTTGTTGAATTATTATATTTAAAATGATGAATAAAATACCGTATTTATTGCGCTGAAGCTCTAGTTGATATTTTTTTAAATTTTACTGGCATGCCTGGTTTTACTTGTAATAATCCTGTTGTCAAAACAGTATCTCCAACATTTATTCCGTTCAAAACCTGCACTTCTGTTTCGGTTCGTAGTCCAATTTCTATCGACACAAATTTTGCTTTGGAACTATCTGTTATTACAATTTTAGTAGCTCTGTCATTCGGTATAACTGCATTAGCGGGAATCATAATAGCATTGGGTATATCTTTTAATTTCAACTCCGCTTTTACATAAGCACCTGGAATTAGGGAAGATGAGGGGTGGTGAATAATTGCTCTGATTTTTAAATTGCGGGTTGTTTGGTCGATATTGGGTTCTATTGCTACTACTTGTGCTGTAAAACCTTTATCAATTCCTGCTACACTGCATTTCATATTGTCTCCAATATGTATAACAGCTGCATATTTTTCAGGAACGCTGACGTCCATTTTTAATTGTCCTACATTTTGTAGCGTTGACACAATTGTTGTAGGTGAAACAATAGCACCCATACTTATATTGCGCAATCCTAATTTTCCGGTAAATGGTGCTTTTAATGCAGTTTTGTCTATCTGGGCTTTTAGTAATTCCATATCTGCTTGAACATTATTAACGGTATTTTCTGCTGCATCATATTCTGCTTGTGAAACGCCTTTTATTTTTAGCAACTCTCCTATTCTGGTAAAATTGCTTTGTGCAATTTTTAATTGGGGTTGTAATTTCAATAGCTGTGCTTGTAGGTCTGCATCATTTAATTTTACCAATAAAGTTCCCTTTTGCACAATGCTGCCTTCTTTAATATTTAAGTATGTCACTCTGCCTGATACTTCTGGTTGTAGTTGTACTTCATCTTGCGCTAAAATGGTTCCGTTGGCACTCAAATTATTTGATAATTGGGTGTATTCTGTTACATATCCATTAGCAAAAAGCATAGGTGGTGCTCCTTTTCCAATCATTGGAGCTGTTTTTGCTTCCATTTCTTTAATTTTTGTGTACTTCACATAAGCCAATGTTGCTATTACCAAGCACAAAAGACTCCAAAAAATTACTTTACCTTTCGTCATTAGTTAGAATTATTTTCAATATTTATAGAATTAATGAATCTTTTCAAAACATTTTTATACACTTGTTCTGCGTGGTCGTTTCCAGAACGAATAGATTGTACCATTCTCAAAGAAATAAAACCATGAATAATGGCAATAAGATTATCGCACAGCTCTAATCGTAGTTTTTCAGATCGTTTTGCTTTTAAACTCATTTCTGAAAAAGCTACAAAATAAAATCCGACTACAGAGTTTTGGCAATTTTCTTGATTTTTCACACACACCACTCCTTGAAGATTAAACATAACTTGATACAATTCTGGTTGTTGATTAGCAAAATGCCACCATGCTAAACCATATTCCAACAAGCGTTTGTTGGGTGTTTTATGTTTTATATTTATTTCTGTAAAAACTTGATAAATTTGCTTTAAACCTTCTAAACGCAGCGCCACCAATATTGTTTCTTTACTTTCAAAATATTGATATACAACAGGAGCTGTATAGTGAATTTGATCGCATATTTTTCGGATAGTAAGGTGTTGCCAACCTTCCTTTGCTGCAATATTTTTTGCCACTTCCAAGATATGCTCTCGTAATTCTTCTTTTTTCTTTCTATGTTGTCTAGATTCTGGCATTAGATACAATTAAATAGAGTTAACAAAGTTAAGTGATTTTTGTTTTAGAAAAATCAAAAGAAATTATTTAATTGTAAAATGCTAAAGGAAAAGTAAAAATGAAAATATTAATTACAGAATGAATTAATGGATATTAATTTTCTGTTGTTTCCATGCATACACCAGCAAAACCATTTTATCATAATTTTTGACACCATCTTGAATACCTAAAATTTTTAAATATGCATTATTTATCATATCGCCTAAAAAAGCAGATTTAAATGTGTGTTTTTCATTATGTCGTTTCATATC
This sequence comes from Bacteroidota bacterium, assembly GCA_039797705.1. Taxonomy (GTDB): domain Bacteria; phylum Bacteroidota; class Bacteroidia; order Chitinophagales; family JADIYW01; genus JADJSS01. Next base: position 3,734 of record JBDKHK010000131.1, on the reverse strand, counting down.
TTCTAAATCTTTTTTCAATGCTAAGGGTAATTCATTTTTAAATGCTAAAAAAATGTTTTCATTGGTGTTTTTCCATGCGTTAAATAAGTAAATCAGGTAATTTATTTCTCCGCTATATTCTATAGATAAATTACCAGCTTGCATACAGCTTACATAAGCCAAAAAATTACATGTAGCTTCATTCGTAAAGCCATTTCCATGTGCCATTTCGTGCATTAAATAAAAAGATTTTCTAGAATAATATACTGCGTCATCCACGTTTCCTTCGCCAATATATGGCATATACTGACCTCCCACACCAAAAATTAAAAACATATCATCTAATACAAATCTGCCTCTAATTTTTGTACTATTGGGATATTTAAAATCGTTTAAAGTAGCACATAGTGCATCTCGGCTATTTTCTTCAATATTATTCACAAACACAATTTCAGGAATAACATTTGTATCATTTTTAATAGATTTTCTAATTTGGCTTAAATGGGCTATCGTTTCTTTTGTTTCTACTATTAATTGTTCTTCTGTTAAAGTATTTATTTCAAAATTTAAATGTTTTTCTATTGGAATTCTACCGTAATTAAATCCCCACATTATGAAAAATAGTGTTATCATAAATCCTGCAAATGAGGCTATTTTAAATAAATGTTGTAAAAGTGGAGATGGTTTTTCTTTAAAAAAATGCAAGAACCATTTTAATATAATAAAAAAAAGTACGACTATAAATAAATAATAAGAAGGGAAAGGTAAATGCGCAAAGGTATTATCAACAATTTTTCTTATCCATAAAAAAAATCCGGTTGAATAATATTTTTCTATAAACTCTGTAGGTAATATGTACAACAACAGAAAGCAACTAAGTGCTGCTATTATCCATTTCCATTTGTACAATTGCTTAAACATTTTTGCAAGATACTAAATAGATGTGTAATCAGAAAGCAAACAGCTATTGTCTATTTATTGAAAACGTATTGCTTTCATTGGAGAAATGCGACTAATTAATCGAGTTGGCAGCAATAAAATGACGGTACATATCAGCAAAGTACCCATATTTATTAGTAAAATGCTCCACACATTAAAATCTACTGGAGCAACGCTTAAATAATAATTCTCTTCGTTTAATTTTATAAATCCGGTATAATATTGCAAGGCACAAATTCCAATTCCTAATAAATTTCCCCAAAACAATCCATTCATCACGATATAGGCTGCATTATAAATAAAAATTTTAGTGATGCTTTTATTGGAGGTACCTAATGATTTTAAAATACCAATCATGTTGGTTCTATCTAATATCAAAATAATGAGTGCTGTTACCATGTTTAACATGGCTACTAATATCATAAATCCTAAAATCAAATATTCATTTACTTTTTGCAAATCCAGCCATTCAAAAATATTCCGATTGATGTCTTTCATTGTTTGTGCATTTGCTTTTTGGTCGATGTATTTATAATAAATAGAATCCTTAAAAGCATCCATGTTATCCATATTGGTCAGTCGTACTTCATAGCCGCTTACTTCGTTCTCTTGCCATTGATTTAATTCTCGCAACAATCGAATATCCACCAAGGCATATTGTTTATCGTATTCTTCTAATCCAGTATGAAATATACCGACTACTTTCAATTTTCTTCCAATAGGAGCTGCTAAATCACTCCTAATAAAATAGGCAATAATATTGTCGCCCACTTTTAAATTCAACCGATTTGCCGTTGATTTCGACACCATAATTTCTTTACTTGCTATGGAATCCTTTAACGTCAGATTAGTGCCATCTTTCAAGTAATTATCAATAGTTTTCCAGTCATATTCTTTATTTACTCCTTTTAAAACAATTCCTTCAATATCCGTTTTTGTTTTTAAAATGCCGGCTTTGATAATAAAAGGTGCAACATTCCGAACTTCCTTAGATTGTTTCAATTTTTCTATTTGTATTTGTTCTTTTTTAATAGGCAATGTTTCAAAAGATTCTGTATTGTCATAACTAACAATATGAATTTCGCCCCAAAATCCAAAAATTCGATTTTTTATTTCTTTAGAAAACCCAGATACCATGCAAGTCGAAACTATCATCACAGATACACTGAGAGCAATGGCAATGACTGCTATACGAATAATAAACCTGGAGAATGATTTTTTATCTCCTAATGCCAATCGTTTTGCTATAAATAATTCTAAATTCACCTTACTTATTCACATCAAAAGTATTTCTTTCCTTTTGTATTACCAATACAATCGCCATCTTTAGCACAATATTTGTATTAATATGTTAGACATGAAAAAAATTGGATTGATTTTTTGTTTTATAATCATTAGTTTTTCTGCTGTTTTGGCAAAAAATGTAATTACTGGTGCAGAACGATTGGAGCAATATTTGCCTTTATTAAAAGGCAAATCGGTTGGGTTGGTTATTAATCAAACCTCTATTGTTGGCAATACACATTTATTGGATACTTTAATAAGTGTAGGCGTAAAAGTACAAACCGTATTTGCACCAGAACATGGGTTTCGTGGAACTGCCGATGCCGGTGAACACGTGAATAATGGCATTGACCCAACAACACAAACTGCTATTATTTCTCTTTATGGTGATAATAAAAAACCAAAGGCAACTCAATTAAAAAATTTAGATGTGGTCATTTTTGATATTCAAGATGTGGGCGTTCGATTTTATACTTATATTTCTACTTTGCAATATGTGATGGAAGCCTGTGCGGAGAATAATAAACCTTTAATCGTTTTAGACCGTCCTAATCCGAACGGACATTATGTAGATGGTCCTGTATTAGATACTCAATTTCGTTCCTTCGTAGGTATGCAGCCTATTCCGGTGGTGCATGGCATGACGGTAGGAGAATATGCACAAATGCTAAATGGTGAACATTGGTTACAAAACAAAGTCCAATGTAATCTTACAGTAATTCCTTGTATAAATTATAACCACAGAACATTTTATACATTACCTGTAAAGCCCTCTCCCAATCTTCCAAATATGGCTGCTATTTATTTATATCCAAGTCTTTGCTTTTTTGAAGGAAGCAATCCTGTTAGTTTAGGTAGAGGAACCGATAAACCTTTTCAAATTTATGGAAGCAATGATTTTCCAAATACTTTAGCTTTTAACTTTATTCCGAAAAGTATGGAAGGGGCAAAAAGCCCGCCATTATTAGATAAACAATGTTACGGATATGATTTAAGCAAAATTTCTTTAGACAGTTTGCGCAAACAAAAATTTTCCCTTCATTATTTATTGAATGCATATAAATTATGCAAAGAGAAATCAAATTTTTTCAATAACTTCTTTGTGAAATTAGCAGGAACCAAAACATTGTCTTCTCAAGTACAAAAAGGAATGAATGAAAAAACTATCCGAACCACCTGGAATACAGAGCTTACAAAGTTCAAAACTATTCGCAAAAAATATTTACTCTACGCAGATTTTGAGTAGAAAAGATTGTTATCATAAATATTTGCAATATACTATAAGTGCAATCTTGCTTTCTTTTCAAGCAAAGCATCTTCTGCTTCTATATGGTCTTCATCTGTAATACAACAATCTACCGGGCATACCGCAGCGCATTGTGGCTCCTCGTGGAAACCCTTACACTCCGTGCATTTATCTGTAACAATGAAGTAAACTTCATTTGAAACCGGTTTTTGTTTTGCTTCCGCATCTATGACAGTGCCATCCCATAACGTATAATCATTTTTCAGACTCGTTCCATCGCTCAACG
>JBDKHK010000130.1:0-4565 GCA_039797705.1 Bacteroidota bacterium | reverse complement strand
ATGCTCAGTTAAAACTCCGTGTAACTCTGTGAAACAATAAACTAACAACAGTGGCAAAAGAGAAAGAAGTAAAAGAAACTCCATTGATGGGGCAATACAACCGAATAAAACAAAAATATCCAGATGCGATATTATTGTTTCGAGTCGGCGATTTTTATGAAACCTTTGGGGCGGATGCAATCAAAGCCTCCCAAGTATTGGGCATTGTTTTAACTAAACGTGCTAACGGTTCAGAAACTCATTTAGAATTAGCTGGTTTTCCGCACCATTCCGTTGAAACTTATTTGCCCAAATTGGTAAAAGCCGGTTATCGGGTGGCTATCTGCGAACAGTTGGAAGACCCGAAAATGACCAAAACCATTGTAAAACGCGGCGTTACCGAACTAATTACACCAGGCGTTGCTGTAAACGATAAAATACTCGACCATAAATCCAATAATTTTTTAGCTTCTATTTTTTTTGCAGAAAAAAAAATAGGAATCTCGTTTTTAGATATTTCCACCGGAGAGTTTTTAGTAGCCGAAGGCGATGAATCTTATATTGATAAACTTATTCAAAGCTTCTCTCCTTCTGAAATTATTTTTCCAAAACATCAGCAAAAACAGTTCGTAGGAATTTATGGTAATAAATATTACACCTTTGCTTTAGAAGATTGGATTTATCAAGAAGATTTTTTAAAAGAAAAACTACACCAGCATTTCCAAGTGCAAACGTTGAAAGGATTTGGAATTGATGAATTGCATTTAGGCATCCAAGCAGCGGGTGCTTGCTTGCATTATCTAGCAGAAACAGAACACAACAAACTACAACATATTTCCACTATTGCTCGCATTGAGCACGATAAATTTGTTTGGATAGACCGATTTACGGCACGCAATTTAGAACTCATTCAAAGCACGCATGAAAAAGGAGTGCCACTCATTCAGGTTTTAGACAAAACAATTTCTCCGATGGGAAGTCGCTTGCTGAAACGTTGGATAGTATTGCCTTTAAAAGAAATGCATCAAATCAATGAGCGATTAGATGCGGTGGAATATATGATAAAAGACAATGATGTGCACCAAATTATTACGCATCATATCAAACAAATTGGTGATTTAGAACGATTAATTTCTAAAGTGCCGATGGGAAAAATTAATCCACGAGAAGTAACTCAACTTAAGCGTGCATTACAAGCATTACAACCGATAAAAGAAACTTGCCTTGCTTCTAATAATAATGGATTAAAAAAAATTGGCGAACAAATACAACTGTGCCAACTTATCAAAGAAAAAATTGAAAATACATTAAACGAAGAAGCTCCGGTACAGGTTCAAAAGGGAAATGCCGTAAAAAATGGGGTTTCTGCCGAGTTGGATGAACTTCGTCAGCTCTCTTCTTCTGGAAAAAATTATTTATTAGAAATACAAAACAGAGAAAGCGAACGAACACAAATTCCATCCTTAAAAATTGGATTTAATAATGTTTTTGGATATTTTTTAGAAGTTAGAAACACCCATAAAGACAAAGTACCCAACGATTGGATACGCAAGCAAACATTGACAGGTGCAGAGCGATACATCACTCCTGAATTAAAAGAGTACGAAGAAAAAATTTTAGGAGCAGAAGAAAAAATTCTTGCATTAGAAGTAAAATTATTTGAAGATTTGGTCAATGAAATTTTAGATTACATTCAACCGATTCAATTAAATGCCAACCTAATTGCCAGATTAGATTGTTTACAATCTTTTGCTTCCATAGCATTAAAATATCAATACCGTCGTCCAAAATTATCAGATGGATTAGAATTAAAAATTACAGAAGGGAGACATCCTGTTATTGAGCATCAATTGCAATTAGGGGAGCAATATATTCCCAACGATGTTTATCTGCATCCGCAAGAACAGCAAATAATCATTATCACTGGCCCAAATATGTCGGGAAAATCAGCTATCCTGCGACAAACTGCACTCATTGTATTGATGGCGCAGATAGGAAGTTTTGTGCCCGCACAAGAAGCACATATTGGGATGGTGGACAAAATTTTCACTCGTGTGGGCGCCAGCGATAATTTGAGTTTGGGCGAATCTACTTTTATGGTGGAAATGATAGAAACAGCGAGTATAGTAAATAATATCTCTGAAAAAAGTTTGGTATTATTGGATGAAATTGGTCGTGGCACGAGCACCTACGACGGTATTTCCATAGCTTGGAGTTTGGTAGAATTTTTACACAATAATACAGTTGCTAAGCCTAAAACCATGTTTGCCACACACTACCACGAACTCAATGAGTTAGCCGATAAATTTCCACGAATAAAAAACTATAATGTTGCAGTAAAAGAAAGTGGGAATAAAGTAATTTTTTTGCGCAAATTGATAGAAGGTGGCTCACAACACAGTTTTGGAATTCATGTAGCTAAAATGGCGGGAATGCCGAATGAATTGATAAAACGTGCGAATGAAATTTTGCAGGAATTAGAATCACAACGAAATTTGGCTTCCGATTTATCTTCTACTTTAAAAAATATTCCAGCAAAAAATGATGACTTCCAGTTAAATATGTTTGCCATGGACGACCCACGTTTATTAAAATTAAAAGAAGTATTGGAAAAAGTAAATATCAATACTTTAACGCCAGTGGAAGCATTAATGAAGCTGGATGAATTGAGGAAATTGTTGTAAGGATTGGAGTATCTTCAATATCGGACATACTGTTAGTCTTCGGGATTTATTAATAAATTACTTCTTCTTTTTTGCTTTGTATTTGTGTCTCGGATTCCTGCTATGATGATACATGGATACAATTATTATAAGTTTGAGCTCTTCTTCTATTGTATAAATTAAAGCGAAAGGATATTTGGCTAAACTTATTTCGTAGTAATTCTTATGTATATTTTTATTACTGTATGGCTTTTGACATATTTGCCCTATGGCTTTTTCAACAACATCTATAAATTGAAGAGTTGCAAGTTCGCTTCTTTCTGCATAAAATTCTACTGAATGTTCATATTCGGATTGCGCTTTTGGCTCCAATAAATATTGATACATACTTACTTGCTAAATTTTGCATTTAGTATTTTATTAATTCTTTTTTTGCTTTCGGCAGATGTTATCATCTTTGTCTTTCCTGCTTTATATCCATTGTATCTTTTATCTAATTCCGCTACCAATTCTGCGGTATATTCTACATTATTTTCTTCCTGTATTTCTTTCTCCAACAAAGTATAAAATGCTTTTATCTTTTTATCATCCGCAGTGTCTATATACTGCTTCAGTTCTTCTCTTTGAGTATTTACAGATATATTCATTTTTATTTATTTTCTTCCAAATTTAATATTTTTATTGCTTTGTGGTTATTAATTTTCCCAATCGTCTTTGGTTGGTATTTTAGCTTTCAAACGGATATTCAATAACTATTAACCTATGGTCAAATTATTATAATACAACTAACTAATCCGTTTTGTTACAAATTTACTAAACTTTTGGCTACACAATAGCTATATGATTCTACTGAGTAAAGAATATCGGGGAAAAGGAGTGTCAATGTTCAATCCTTGACACATCGCACCGATAACACAACTATATTTAATTAATTAACTAACATATTCATAAAGCTCATTAAAAACAAAAGAGAAATAGTCTAATAAATTAATTCTTTTCCTTTAGAGTTTCACTTAGTGGAGGCTGTTGACTATTTTGTACAGCTATAATTTTTAGCAGAGTTCCATTTCAGGAGACTCTACTAGAAAAAAAGTAAACATCAATACTTTAACGCCAGTGGAAGCATTAATGAAATTGGATGAATTGAGGAAATTGTTGTGAAATGCGAATAAATCCATATTACAATACATATTAAATACAAAAATGAAGAAATAAACTGTTTGTTGATATTTTAAAAAATAATTTTCAAGGCAACTATTGTCAAAAATAAAAAGATTACTATCTTTGCAGTCCATTAACAAAAACAGTTAATCAGTTCTTTAAAATATATGCGAAAGTAGCTCAGTTGGTAGAGCATCACCTTGCCAAGGTGAGGGTCGCGGGTTCGAGTCTCGTCTTTCGCTCCAAAAGGAGTTTCCAAAACTCTTATTCTATTTAAAGCGCCCGGGTGGTGGAATGGTAGACACGCAGGACTTAAAATCCTGTGGCCATCGCGGCTGTGCGGGTTCGAGTCCCGCCCCGGGTACTTTATTTATTTTTCTTTTTATTTTCTTTTTATTTTGCCACTTATATGTCGGTGTATTACTTCTGCATAGTTTTTCAATATGCTCATTTTCTATTATTCAATTCTATATTAAAATTTACTTTCTGTACAAAGCTGCAAATGCATTTATAAGAAACTCAAATGTGGCATTTATTATGCTGTTTCCAATTTTTATATAATAGATTTCTATTGATTTACGATCAAGAATAAAGTAAATAAAAAATGATGGTGGCAATAATACAATCGGCATAATATCGAGGTTACACCTTTTTAAAAAACATACAAAAATCTACTCAAAAAAGCAGAAATAAGTCACTAAGAAAATAAAATATTAATTACTAATTAATTGAACTACACACACTTGCATTACAAAAAATAAG